>CAOKOS010000013.1 GCA_948470255.1 uncultured Lachnotalea sp. | reverse complement strand
AAGAACAAAAAATGCTTGCCGGAGTACGGGATATCCCGTCACCGGCAGGTATTTTTTTACAGCAAAAGAGGATGCCGAATCTCCGGCACCCTCTCAGTTGCACATATTAATTATACTTCCGCTTTCTAGCAGCCTCAGACTTCTTTTTACGTCTTACGCTTGGCTTCTCATAATGCTCTCTTTTACGAATCTCCTGCTGAATGCCGGCCTTCGCACAGTTTCTTTTGAATCTGCGCAAGGCACTATCTAAACTCTCATTGTCTTTCACAATAACGTTTGACATAGACTCACACCTAACCTCCCTCCAGTTGTGTATTGTGCATAATACAACTGTTTGGGTATATTTTTCGCACTACAATAAGTATAGCACAATTTGCCATTTCGTCAATACCTATTTAGAAGAAAAAACTCTCTTTATTTGATCTGCTCTCCCAGAACCTCCATGGCCTTTTTCAGCGCATCTGGTATCCCGGCAGGATTCTTTCCGCCGGCCTGAGCCATACCCGGCCGGCCGCCTCCGCCTCCGCCGACACATGCTGCCACTGCTTTCACCAGGTTTCCCGCATGGGCGCCCTTTTTCTGAGCGCCGTCCGTAGCTGTGGCCATCAGGTTGACTTTGCCGCCCTGTTCAGAAATAATGAGGACGACGCCTTCTTCCAATTTTTCTTTCATCTGATCTCCCAGATTCCGAAGGCCGTTCATGTCCACATCCTTCACATTGAAGACCAATGCTTTCACGCCATTGACCATAACGACCTGGTTCATCACATCACCCATAGATTCTCTGGCGATCTGTCCCTTAAGTTTCTCATTTTCAGAATGAAGGTTCTTTATCTCTTCCTGGAGCGCTTCAATCTTTTTCACCAGCCCTGACGGTTCTGTTTTTGCAGCTTTTGCCGCACTCGAAAGCTCATTCTCCAAATTTTTATAATAAGCAGACACACCTCTTCCAGTCAGCGCCTCAATACGGCGCACACCGGCAGCAATCCCCGACTCAGAGATAATCTTAAAGGCGGCGATGGAAGCAGTATTGGGCACATGAGTACCGCCGCAAAGCTCTTTGGAAAAATCACCCATAGAAACCACACGGACCGTATCGCCGTACTTTTCCCCAAAAAGGGCCGTAGCCCCGGCTTTCTTTGCCTCGTCAATGGTCATAATCTTCGTGATGACAGGGTTGGCCGCCGCAATCTCCTCACAGACCAGTTCCTCTACTTTTGTAATCTCTTCTTCCGTCATGGCGGAAAAATGGGTAAAATCAAACCGGAGCCTGTCCGCCGCAACAAAAGAACCTGCCTGTTCCACATGGCTGCCCAAAACCACCCGGAGGGCTTTCTGGAGTAAATGAGTGGCGCTGTGGTTTTTACAAGTATCCATCCGGTTTTCACTGTTTACCTTCATCGTCACCCTGTTTCCCGTCTGAAACCTGCCTTTTGTCACAGTCCCCACATGGCCGACCTTATCACCCTGCAGCTTCATCACGTCTGACACGGAAAACTCTGCATCCTCCATGCAAATTACACCGAAGTCTGCCTTCTGTCCGCCCATGGAGGCATAAAAAGGAGTCACATCCGTAATGACGGTCCCTTTCTGCCCTTCTGTGAGGACTTCTACGATTTCGTCCTTTGTAGTAAGCGCTGTCACAGTTCCCGTATCTTCCAGGCGGTCATATCCGGTAAACTCGGTGGTAAGTTCTGCACTGAGTTCCTGGTAGATGTCCTCCCGACCCATATAGTTACTTTTTTTCCTGGAACTTCTGGCCATTTCCCGCTGGACGTCCATGGCTTTTGTAAAACCATCCTCATCCACTGAAAATCCCTTTTCCTCCAGAATTTCGCGGGTTAAATCCAAAGGAAAACCATATGTGTCATAAAGCCGGAAAGCGTCCTCACCGGAAAGTACAGACTTTCCTTCTGCCCCCAGCTTTTCCTCCAGCTCCCCTACCATGGCAAGCCCCTGGTCAATGGTTTTATGAAACTTGTCCTCCTCTTCTGTGAGGACTTTAAATATCATTTCCTTTTTTTCTTCCAGCTCCGGGTAAGCTTCCCCGGAAAGGGCGATCACCGTCTCTGAAAGCCTGGCCAAAAACCTTCCTTCGATTCCCAGAAGCCTGCCGTGGCGGGCCGCCCGCCGAAGGAGTCTCCGAAGCACATAGCCGCGGCCTTCATTGGAAGGCATAATACCGTCGGAAATCATAAAAGTACAAGAACGGATATGGTCTGTAATCAGCCGGAGGGAAACATCTTTTTTTTCATCCTGTTCATAAGAAATCCCCGCAAGTTCACAAACTCTTTCAAGAAGGGCCTTGATGGTATCCACCGCAAAAATAGAATCCACATCCTGCACCACTACAGCCAGGCGTTCAAGGCCCATCCCGGTATCAATGTTTTTCTGTTCCAGGGGCGTATAGTGATTGTGGCCGTCGTTATTAAACTGGGTGAACACATTATTCCATACTTCCATATAGCGGTCACATTCACAGCCAACCGTACAGCCCGGCTTTTTGCATCCATATTTTTCGCCCCGGTCATAATAAATCTCCGAACAAGGGCCGCAGGGACCGGCGCCATGCTCCCAGAAATTGTCTTCCTTTCCAAATTTAAAAATCCGTTCTGCAGGAATACCAATCTCCTTGGTCCAGATGGAGAAAGCTTCGTCATCGTCAACATAAACAGAAGGATATAAACGGCCAGCCGGAAGGCCAACCACCTGGGTCAAAAATTCCCAGGACCAGCGGATAGCCTCCTGCTTAAAATAATCCCCAAAAGAAAAATTGCCCAGCATTTCAAAAAACGTCCCATGACGGGCCGTTTTTCCTACATTTTCAATATCCCCGGTACGGATACATTTCTGGCAAGTTGTCACCCTCCGCTTAGGCGGAATTTCCTGTCCGGTAAAATAAGGCTTTAAAGGCGCCATTCCCGAATTGATAAGCAGAAGGCTGTTATCATTGTGAGGCACCAGCGAAAAGCTTTTCATTGCCAGATGCCCCTTGCTCTCAAAAAATTCCAGAAACATCCGTCTCAGTTGATTCACGCCGTACGCTTCCACAATCATTCCCCTTCCTTGGTATTTTTGCGCTTTCTCAGTTTAATTCCACACATCACACCGCCAAAGGCAACGATACCCAAGAAAATAAACTTCACTGCCATCTGATAAATTTCCGAAAAAAATGCTCCCATGGGAATTCCTCCTAACCATCATATATAGAATACATAAACCTAGTAATATATCTTATCACAGACCAGGAGGTTATGCAAGAACCTTTAAGAATCTGTGTATCCTTCCATGAAAATGATCTTTTCATAGTTATCCTTCATAATATCCCGTACAGTTTCCTGGTTTGCCATTGGCGACAGTACCATATCAAAACTAGAATGTGGATATATCTCATAAATCCCTGCCCCCGTATCTTGGCTATAAACCTGGGACATGACATATTGGTAGTCCTCTGTCACCCATTGGCTGACTGGATCATAGATTTCACCATCCTCCCCATAGGGGCGCCATTCTGCCATACGGACAGGCTCTGTTAAAAATTCCGTTTTCAAAAAATCTGACCAATAGGGGAATATACCATCCACAAACCCGGATCTCCCCGTCTGCCAGTCAACCATGGTAGCCGCCGCATCGAGTGCTGACGCATTGGGTGTCCCTTTCCCTGTGATATAATCTGCAAAAAAACGGATGGGAAGCCCTGTCCATGCATCCAGGTACAGCCGCACGATGCAGTCTTCACTTGTATAATCCGCCACCCAAAGAGAAGCGGAAGGGTGTATATGGTCTGACCACAGCATAAGCAGTGGACCGGATTCCTCCATCGTATACGGCAGATACCCTACACTTGTCACCATACCATTGAACTGTTCCATAAATTGTTTTGCATATTCTTTTGCTGTTTCTTCTGTAATCTCCAGGTCTGTTATGGGTTCCCTCACCTGATACTGACTGTAGCGGCTCCCCTCCAGCTTTAAAGACAGCTCCGCCTCCACCTGTAACCGCTCATAATCATTCAGGGTGGCTTTATCTGCCAGGACAGCCTGTGTCAGCTGATCCATGGAATCCGTACTCACATCTGCCTGTAAAGTGATTTTTTCTTCTGAGGAGGAAGCCATCTGCCATGTATCTTCTTCCACCGCCACCGACCCTTCATATTTTTTTTCATCAAAATATTCCATGGATATTCTCACCACCCACATTCCAAAACTGCTGATTAGAAAAAGGGCAAAAAACAGTCCGAATCCTGTCAATATATATTTAAATATCTGTTTCCTCTTTTCTTCTGTCATCTTCCTTCTTCCTTTCTGGAATCCATATGGACGCAGAAGTCCCCGCCCCCTCCCGGCTTTTAAAGGTAAGGACCGTCCCATGGAGGTCAGCAATTCTTTTACAGAGCGCTAAGCCAAGTCCCGCGCCGTTTAGTCTCCGGCTTCTGGATTTATCTACCATATAGAAGGCATCCTGTATGTGGGAAAGGCTTTCTGCCGGAATTCCTCTTCCGTCGTCACTCACTGTGATTCGATACCCTCCCTCTCCTGCCTGCCCTTTCAAACTGATCAGATGGCTTTCCGCTTTTTTGGCATTGTCAATGAGATTGACCACCAGCGTCTTCATTAAATCCCATTCTGCATACAGGCAGCCTTGTCCGCAGGAAATAAAAAAATCCTGTTCTTTCTTTTTAAACAGCGGCTTCATCGTCTCTCCAATGTCTGCAAAAAACTCTTCCGCAGGTATATCCTCAAAACAAAAATCTTCCTTTTCCAGGGATAAAAGGCGCATCATCTTTTTAGACAGGGATTCTAAGCGCATACCCTCATTTAAAATGTAAGCGGCCGCCTCTTTTGTCTCCTCCCTGGAAAGCTCTTTCTGATACAAGGTATCGGCATACCCGATGATCGCCGTCATCGGTGTCTTGATCTCATGGGAAAAATCCCCCATAAACTGTTCTTTTCTGACAGCTTCCATCTCAAGCTCTTCCACCTTCTGTTCCACTGCCTCTGCCATTTGGTTAAAAGAACGGGCCAGTTCCCCTATCTCATCCCTTCCCGTTTCTTTCACTCTCCCGGAATATTTTCCCATGGCAATTTTATCTGCCGAACTCTGGAGACGCTTCAACGGTTTTACAAAAGCATAGGCTACCGCTGCCGCCAGGATTCCGCAGACAAACAAAGCGCCGTAAATATAATAACCATACTGCTGTTCCAAAAATGCCCTCTCTTCGTAGACCGCGGAAATATCAGCCGCCGTTTTGAGGATTTGCGTCTCTTTCTTTCCAGGAAGTTCTCCTGCCACAAAAAGTATGTGGCTTCCTCCCATCTCCTTAACCGTATAAGTAATGCTCCCCCCCTGCTCAATTCCAAAAGAGGCTTCTTTCCACTCAGGCAGAAAACTGGAGAAAAGCTCCTCCCCTTGGGAGTTTAGAAGAAGGACATTTCCTTCCCCCATTTGTCTTTTTTCCAAAGTCTCTCCACCCATATAAATCACTGTACGGATAAATTTAAACTGTTCCAGCTCATGGGAAACCTCCTGTTCCAGCGCCTTTTCAAAGCTCCTGGATATCATCCAGTATTCCACAGTGCAAAGGGCAAAAATCAATACGAAAAGAAAGGAAACGAAAATTTTCACAAAAAGCCGCATCCTAAACCTCCAACCGGTATCCCACCCGGAATACCGTCTTGATCCGGTCCTCCCACTGTAGTTTCTTTCTCAGCCTTTGTATATGACAGTCCAGAGTCCTTGTCTCTCCCGTATAAAGCTCATCCCATACCGTCTCATAAAGCTGTGCCCTGGAAAGGGCCACATTTTTATGGAGAATCAACTCCTCCAACAATCCATATTCTTTCGCCGTAAGTCCCACTAACTTCCCATTCCTGGTAACTGTCCTGCCTTCAAAGTCCACCGTGATGTCTCCAATCACCAATGCCTGGCGGCGGCTGCCGCTCCTTCTCAAAACCGCTTCCACCCTGGCGGAAAGTTCACTGACCTGAAATGGTTTCACAATATAATCATCCGCTCCCAGTTTAAGCCCATAAACCCGCTCAGAAACCTGTCCCTTCGCCGTTACAAAAATAACCGGAATCCCCATAGGACGGATATATTCCAGGAGTTCATAACCGTTTAAACCCGACAGCATAATATCCAAAAGGATCAAAGAATAAGAGACCTTCTCAATCCGCTCCGCGCCTTCCGTTCCTGTCCGGACCCAGTCGCACTGGTATCCGTCTGACAAAAGTGTACGGCACATTAGGATTCCGATGGCCTCTTCATCTTCCACAATCAATATTTTTTTCATTTCTGCATCTCCCCTCCTGTCACAATATGATTGTAGCACAGATTGTAACACAGAGATGTATACAAGTTGTAAAATTTAAAAAATATGAGAATTATATTTCCACCTGTCTGCCGTCCCATTAAAAAGGGCACACTCCAATCCCCATGTCCTTGTCAATGGGCCTGTCCTTTTAAAGGACACCCGGATCAATCAGTAACGTATCCGGCTCTTTATCGGCTGCCGCTGTGGCAAGGGCGTCGCATCGCTCATTTTCAGAGTGTCCGGCATGGCCTTTGATCCAGCAAAAAGACACCTGGTGAGGTTCCTTTGCCGCCAGGAGGCGTTTCCATAAATCCACGTTTTTTACTGGTTCGTTTTTTCCCCGTTTCCAGCCTTTTTTCACCCAGCCCTCCAGCCAGCCTTCTGTAAACGCCTTAACCACATAAGCGGAATCCGAAACCACCTTTACCTGGCAGGGACGGTTTAACGCCTCCAGCCCTGCGATGACCCCCATCAGTTCCATACGGTTGTTGGTGGTTTTTTTATAACCTGCCGACAATTCTTTTTCATGGAGCGCACCCGTCCCGTCCACATACTGAAGCAGGACCCCATATCCGCCCGGCCCGTCAGGATTCCCTCTGGCGGAACCATCTGTGTATATCGTTACTTGCATCATCACCAGTCCCCCTTTATAATCGCCACTCCCCAGTCTTCACAAACCGTTCTGCCATTTCCTCTGCAGCTGCAATGATTTTCTCATCGTATCCCATGATACCCAGAAGACGAATCGCATTCCGGCTTCTGGCCCGTCCTGACTCCAAGCGGTAGGAAAAGGATACATCGCCTTCCTCCACCTGTTCTTCAAAATGATAGTTGGCATAAGAGCCTTCTAAAAGGGCTGTCAGTTCAATATCGTGGGTGGCTGCAAAGCAGAGCACATTCTTTCCTGCCATACTTTCCAGGATTTTGGAGGAAGCCGAAATACGCTCCACCGTATTGGTTCCCCGAAGTACCTCATCCACAAAACAGAGTACAGGGGATTTCCCTGGGAAGGCATCGAGAATCCGCTTTAAGGATTTGATTTCCACCATGTAATAGCTTTCCTTTGTTTCCAGGCTGTCACTTAAAGCCATGGAAGAATAGACCCGGAAAAAATCCGTCTCATAACTGGCGGCTGTCACTGTATAAATACTCTGGGCCAAAATGGCATTTACGCCAACTGTTTTCAAAAACGTGGATTTTCCTGAAGCATTAGAACCGGTAATCAGCACCGGCCTGTCCGTCTCTATGGAATTGGCCACGGCATTTTCCACCAGTGGATGATAAATCCCTTCACAGTTCAATGTCTTCAAAGGTTCTTTATGAAATACCGGCAGACAGGACTCTTCGGCCAGATCACGGAAAGAGCCAATACACAAGGCAAGTTCCAGCTGACCCATGGTTTCCATCAGCCGTTCTAAAACTGCGCCTTTGTGACGGATGGTTTCTGCCATCTGGCGAAACAGGATCAAATCAATGTGGGTAATCATGCAAAGATAATCCAGGACGACTTTGACAAGGTTCCCACCCACATCACTTTTATCCACCAAAATCCAGGCATGTTTTCGGATTTGTTTCAGGAGGCCGCAGTTCTCCTTCAGAGCCTCCCTGTAAGGTGTAAGAACCTGCTCCTTTGTATGGATATCCGCAAGCTGGCCGCCGTATTCCACCAGATCAGCCACCTGGGACATACATGCAAAATACATCGCCATATCACCCTTGGATTTATAATACGTGATCAAATTGACGATCATTGCCCCGATCAATGCGCCAACTCCATAGGCCGGTTTTATGAAAAAGACACTGATGCCAGCCCACAAAAGCAACAAGGCCGCCACATGGGGAAGCAGGGCAAAAGACGGCATATCGGAAAGCTTTCCAATGTAATCGGATAAAGCGACCCGCCTCCGCCGTCCCATTTTCCCAAAGCAGATTTTATATTGCTCTCTGAGTCCCTGGTTGGCGCGGAAAAAATCTGCCAACTCCGAACGCTCCTTAAGGACTTTTTCATCAAATTCCGGAGTGCGCAGCGCCCAGTATAAATACTCCTCCCCCACTGCAGAATCCGCCGTATTGAGAAGCAGGAAAATATCGTCCATCCCCATATCATTCCAGGTGATGTCGTCGATATAAAACCTCTTCCCCTTCCGCCGTTCATAATAATGGGATATTTTTTCAAATTCTTCCAGGGAATATTCCCGTTTCGGTATCTTTCCCCACCGCTCCCTCACGCGCATTTTCAGCCGCTCCATGCGGCGGCGCCCTGAAATCAGCGACTGGGTAAAGAGAATGGCGCATACAGCCAGAAAAAATCCCACATAGATCATCGTCTGTCTATCCATCTTCATGTCCTCTGAATAAAATACCCTTCGGGTACTTTGACTGCCATCCGGTATTTTCATAAAACCCGTATGGTGGTATCAAGAATTAGTATAAAATTTTCTTTCTGGAAAGTCAAATGATAATGCATATCATTCCGCCGTTGGAATCATTGATGATCTTCTGGAGGGTATCCTGAAGCTTCATCTGGCAGGAATCTGTCATTTGCGCCACTTTCGCCTGGATACCGTCGGTGACAATCTGCTCAATGGATTTTCCGAAAATGCTGGTATTCCATACGCCATCTTCATTTTCACGGCTGTTTTCCCGGATATAAGTGATCAAGTCCTCCGCCTGCTTTTCATCTCCCACTATGGGCGCCAGCTCTGTCTCAATGGAAGCCCGGATCAGGTTGATGGAAGGAGCTTGTGCATGAATTTTTACGCCAAACTTATTTCCATGTTTGATGACTTCCGGGTCATCCAAAAGGATTTCACTCCGCTCCGGCATGATGACGCCATAGCCTTTCTGGCGCGCCGCTTCCATGGCATTTTTCAGCTTTCCATATTCCCCTCGTGTCTTTGCAAACTGTCTCAAAATCCCCATCAGCTGATATTCCCCGGCAATCTCCATTCCCGTATAATCACTTAAAATCTGATAGTAAACATTGTCATCCACTACCACATCCATGGAAACGCTTCCGTCGGAATAATCGGCTTTTCTTAACCGGACCCGTCTAATGGGAGACTCCTCCTCCTGGCCGTATTCCTGGATTAAATCCTTCATATGAATAATATTTCCCATAAGTTCTTTTACAATATTTACAATTTTTTCCTTAAGCCAATGGGTTGCCGGCAGGATTTCTGCCCATTTAGGCATAAAGAAATCCAGTTCTGTCACAGGGAATTCATTGAGTACCTCTCCCAAAATCTTTGTAATATCATCTTTCTTTAACTGTTCGCAGTTTACCGGAAGTACCTGCACCCCATACTCTGCCCCCAGCTGTTCCGCCAGCTCTTTCGCCTCATCGGAATAAGGGCGGTTGGTGTTTAATAACATTAAAAATGGTTTTCCAATTCTTTTAAGCTCGTCAATGGTCTGTTTTTCTGCGTCTATGTATCCAGGCCTGGGGATCTCTCCAAAAGAGCCGTCCGTCGTCACCACAATCCCAATGGTGGAATGTTCTTTAATCACCTTTTCCGTCCCAATGGCAGCCGCCTGGGTAAAGGGGATTTCATAATCAAACCAGGGGGTTTTTACCAGACGCTCCTCATCATTCTCAATATGGCCGCCCGCCCCGTCCACCATATATCCAACACAGTCAATAAGCCTTACCTTCACCTGGGCATCCCCAACCTGGATTTGAGCCGCCTCTTTCGGAATAAATTTAGGCTCTGTCGTCATAATGGTCTTTCCGGCAGCCGACTGGGGAAGTTCATCCTGCGCCCGGCTCCTCTCATTGGAATCTTCCATTCCCGGAAGCACAAGGAGATCCATGAAGCGTTTGATAAACGTGGATTTCCCCGTACGGACGGGTCCCACTACGCCAATGTAAATTTCCCCTCCAGTACGTGCTTCAATATCCTTGTATACATGAAAACTGTCCATAAAAAATCCCTCCTGTATATGCTGATTAAGTATATGCAGAAGGGATTTC
The DNA here is from genome assembly GCA_948470255.1 of uncultured Lachnotalea sp. Classification (GTDB taxonomy): domain Bacteria; phylum Bacillota; class Clostridia; order Lachnospirales; family Lachnospiraceae; genus Lientehia. The sequence continues at coordinate 45,093 of CAOKOS010000013.1, read as the reverse complement.
CCGTTATGCTGTTTTCTTTGGAAAAGCGGGGTTTTTAGGAGATTTCCACGCGGTTTGCCCGTTCCGTGCGGACAATGCAGACCCAGGTACGTCCCTGATTCAGTTTGATCTCGTTTCCTTCAGAATCATAGTAATGGGTAACACCCCAATCTCCGTCTTTTTTCCATGTGACCGGAATCACCTTTCCGTCGGTAATAAACTGTCCTACTCCCCCGCCCTGCATAAAAATATTCAGATAATCCGTATCATAATAATGCTCGTAATCGCAGACTTGGATGATGATATTTTTATATGCAAGAGGTGTATCATTGTTTCCCACATCCACGTGGGGCCCCTCGAACTGGTAACGGTAATAAAGGCCGTCCTGGGCATTGTATTCAAACCAGGGCTTATTGGAAACGTAACCTACAGAAACCTTGTTTGCCGCCGCAGCTCCCGGCATATTTGGAGTTTCACCGTCTTCTACAAACTGATAATGCCCCGTATAGCTTTCAGGATATTCGTTAGAATAGCCCAGTTTTTCAATGGCATATTTGATTTCTTCACCGTTGGTAAAATGATGGTGGGGCGCTTCCCGGCCGTCCATACTGTGATAAGCCCATTCACTGGCTCCTGTCACACCATTGACGCAGTCACACTCCCCGCCTTCCAAAAACGGCCTCGCATACTCGCACTGGCCGTAATGAAAGAAAATAGATTCAAATTCTTTCTGGATAAATGCATGGTACGTTCTGGCGCTTCGGACAGAACCGATTTCCTGAATATTATCATACTGCTCGAAAAATGCGACAAAACGGACGGCGCTTGCCTCCCCCGGCGTCTCATAGACCACGTCTGCCCCACTTAAGCCGTAAGTGGGCTGCGCCGCCTGGACATTACTGATGATCACAGATACGGGACGCCTCCGTCCGATTTCTTCAGGCACCCATTCTCCGGTCAGATAACTGCGCACCATCCCTTCCGGCGCCGCCTCTGTCTCCGGCTCTGTTTCTGTCTCTGCCGGTGCAAGAGTCACAGGCTCCGAAGTCGCTTTCGCTTGTGTTTGCGCCTCTGTTGTCTCTTCCGCTTTTTTTCCACAGCCTGCTGTAAGAATCAATATCAGCCACAGGGAAATTCCTGATTTTAATAATCTTAACCATTTCTTTTTCATAAAACTGCCGCCTCCCTCTTTATTATTTCTGTATATTGTACCACAGATGGGGGTATTCCGCAATGAAATACCTCCTTTAAGTTTCCGTATTTTTATCGAAGCTCCGGAAACCTCAAAAAAAGAAATAACATCATTCTCCATGACGCTGAAAGAGCTGAAGGACTTTACTCCTCCAGCTCTTTGATGCTTATGAATTTGCCGTCTCTCCAAATTCTTTCTAAATCATAAAAACGCCTGTCCTCTTTTGAAAATACATGGACGACGATATCTTTGTAATCAAGCAGTACCCAACGGGCCGCCTGGTACCCTTCCCTTTGGCTGAAATGATAGTTTGCCTTATCCATTTCGTCTTCAACATTATCAATCATTGCCTGTACCTGGTGGCTGTTTTCCCCATTTGCAATAATAAAATAATCTGCCAGGCAGGATATATCGGATATATCAATAACTGTGATTTCCTGTCCTTTTTTTTCTTCCAATGCTTTACAGACGATCATTGCCATTTCTTTAGATTTTTTCATAGACATTCCTCCTTATTCAGTTTTTGATAATAGATGCAGGCTTCCATCGTAGTTTTATCAATAGTTTCTGGCATTTCTTTTAAATAGGTAAGAGTATCCCCCATGATTGCACAAACAGCCTGATCCAGGTCCGAAAAGGCCATCTCCCTGATTTTGTTAAGATTTGGCGCTTTAAAGCGCCTGGGTTCAATATAATCTGCCACATAAACAATCTTTTCCAATAGGCTCATGGCAGGGCGTCCCGTTGTATGATAACGGATTGCATTTAAAATATTGGTATCCTCCACATCATACTTCCTTCTGGCCAGACACGCCCCCAGTTTCGCATGCAGTAAGGAAGGATTCTTCTGTTCCGCTTCAGAGACGGAAAGTTTATATTTCAGACATTTTTTAATCAACGTTTCATTATCATACTGTTTGGCGCAATCATGAAGAAGACCTGCCAGCTCTGCATCTTCTATATTAACTCCATAACGCATTGCAAGACACGCCGCTGTATAGGCAACTCCAAGAGTATGCTCAAAGCGTCCTATACCAAGTTTATGACTGAGCTTTTCTTTAATTACCATGCGATCTGGCTTCACGTTTCCCCTCCTCTTCTTCTCTTTTGGTGTTCCCCTTTATGCTGAACTTTTTCCTGCATTTTCTTTGCCTTCAAAAACCGGCATGGAAATATAATTGATGTTCTTTTATATAAGTGTATACTGACTCTGGCACATAATATCGAATAGAAAGGCCTTTTCCATAACGTTTTCGTATTTCACTGGAAGAAATGGCAATATCCGGCATATCAATCAGGTGGATCCGCCCTCCAAAACGCTCTTTTAAATAACAAATCTGAGCCTTAATCTTTTCATCGGGAACATCCAGACGGTTTCCAGCCAATATGGTTGCCTTTTCAAAAATCTTTTCCGGCTGATGCCAACTATCCACAGCAAACAGAGAATCAGCCCCCATAATAAAACAAATTTCTGTATGGGGGTATTTGATATGAAGCTCTTTTAAAGTATCGCTGGTGTAAGTAGTCCCGGTACGAAGGATTTCCATATCAGAATATGCAAAATATGGATTGCCCTTTATGGCCATTAAGACCATTGCTTCCCGATGCTCCGCTGATGATATTTGGCTGTTATTTTTATGGGGAGGCTGAGAGGAAGGCATAAAAAGTACTTGATCCAGATAAAATTGAACTCTTGCCTGTTCTGCCAAAAGTAAATGTGCCAGATGTACCGGGTCAAAGGTGCCTCCCATAATGCCGATCTTTTTTAAATTGTCTCCAGACTCTTTTTTTTCTTTACAATCCATGTTTCCGTTTGTCCTTCCGTCCTCCGAAAGCATAGCTATCCTATTGGGGAAGCATGATTTTCTTTTTTGTTTTAGATTCGCGGTACAAGACTATTTTTTTTCCAATGACCTGAACGACTTGAGAGCGCGTCCGTTCTGCAAGGGTCTCTCCAATCATACGGGTATCATCAATACAGTTTTTTAATACATGGATTTTAACTAATTCTCTGGCTTCTAAGGCTTCATTTACCGCTTCCGTGATTTCAGGAGTTAAACTGGATTTTCCAATTTGTAAAACTGAATCCATGGTCATTGCCAGACTTTTCAAATATGCTCGCTGCCTGCTGTTCATTACTCCTCCGTATTTTATTTATAATAATCAAATTCCAGGCCATACATTTTTACCGTATCGCCCTCTTCTATTCCTGCTTTTTCTAAAGCGTCTAAAATTCCATTCGTTTTTAAGAATCTTTGAAAAAACTCAAATCCTTTTTCAGAGTCAAGGTTGGTATAACCTAACATTTTTTCGATTTTAGGCCCTTCCACACTATAAATACCGTCTTCTAATTTTTCCACTGTATAAGGAAGCGTATCTGTTGTAATTAAATCTTTCGGATCAAATTCTCGTTCAAAAACCACCGGGGTATCGTCCATTTTTTGAAGAATCCCATAAACATGATGAAGCAATTCCCCAACGCCATGGCCGCTGACTGCTGAAATTGCAAACACCTCTATTCCCTGTTCTTTAAAAGCCTTCTGAATCCTCTGCATAGGCTCTTCCGGCGAACTAACGGCATCTATTTTGTTGGCCGCAATCACTTGGGGTCTGGAAAGAAGAGCGGGATTATACTTTTTCAGTTCTTCATTGATGGTATAGATATCTTCTACCGGATCCCGTCCCTCCGTGGAAGCGGCATCTACCATATGAATCAATACTTTCGTCCTTTCAATATGCTTTAAAAATGCATGGCCCAGTCCAACCCCTTCAGAAGCCCCCTCAATAAGTCCTGGAATATCTGCCATCACAAAACTTTCATGGTCATCTAAATCAACGACGCCTAAATGAGGATTTAAAGTTGTAAAATGGTAATTTGCAATTTTAGGATGCGCATTGCTGACTCTGGAAAGAAGGGTTGACTTCCCCACATTGGGAAAACCGACAAGTCCCACATCGGCAATCACTTTCAGCTCAAGAAGAACCCAAAGTTCCTGTCCCTCTTGCCCTGGCTGTGCGTATTTCGGCACCTGCATGGTAGATGTGGCATAGTGCATGTTGCCACTGCCTCCCCGTCCTCCTTTCAGGATAATTTCCCGGGTATTTCCGCCAGACATATCAGCAATGACTTTTCCCGTCTCAAACTCTTTGATAATGGTTCCTTCTGGTACTTTAATTATCAAATCCTGGCCGTCTTTTCCATGACACCGCCTTTTTCCGCCTTCCTGTCCATTGGTTGCCACATATTTTCTTACATGACGAAAATCCGTCAGTGTATTTAATCCTTTGTCAACTTCAAAGATTACATCTCCTCCACGGCCGCCGTCTCCACCATCCGGGCCGCCATTGGGAACATACAATTCCCGCCGGAAGCTGATATGGCCATCTCCGCCCTTTCCGGATTTAATAAAAATTTTTGCACTGTCCGCAAACATTCTGATGTTTTCCTTTCTGTGAATAGTGATATAGCAGCAATTTACCGTCAGTTGGCAAGAACATAGGCGGTACTGTAACGATAAAAAACGCTGTTTTTACAGTGGTAAAAAAGCCGACGCATGGAGCGCCGGCTTCTATGAAACATGGCTTATTCGTTTACTACTTTAGGATATACAGAAACCTGCTTTTTATCCCTGCCTTTTCTCTCGAAACGCACCACACCATCCACCAAAGCAAATAATGTGTCGTCACCGCCACGGCCTACATTCACTCCCGGGTGGATTTTAGTGCCACGCTGCCTGTAAAGGATGTTTCCTGCCAAAACAAACTGTCCGTCCGCTCTTTTGGCGCCAAGTCTCTTAGCTTCGGAATCCCTGCCATTCTTTGTGGAACCTACACCTTTTTTGTGAGCAAATAACTGAAGATTTATCTTCAACATATTTTACACCTCCTCAGTCACAATTTGAATAACCTGCTTTTTTTTCCTATCTGCCTGATAGCTGTCTCTGATCCCCTCAACCCCCAGTACCAGAGTATCCATCAATAGCTTTGACTCTTTGCTGGCCCCTCCGGTAAACAGGCAATCCAGATACCCGTCTTCCACAGAATAAGAGATATCGTCTTCCGTAAAAGATTCTATTGCATTGACTGTATTTTGTGCCAACACAGATACAGCCGCACATACAATATCTGTTCCCGCCCGGCCGCATCCGGCATGACCGGATACGCGAAATCCACGGTATCGTCCATTTGAGTCCACAAATATTTTTACTGCAATCATCGTTTTTCTTTACAAAAATAATTAAGCATTGATTTTTTCAATCTTTAACTCGGTATAAGCTTGTCTGTGACCGTTTTTCTTATGATATCCAGTCTTTCTCTTATACTTGTAAACGATAACCTTTTTGCCCCTGCCCTCGTTCATAACAGTTGCAGAAACACTCGCACCTGCCACAGTAGGGCAGCCTACGGTCAGTTCATCGCCGCCTACAGCCAGAACCTGATCAAACGTATATGTTTCTCCAGCCTCTGCCCCAAGCTTTTCCACTCTGATGACATCGCCTTCAGCAACTTTGTACTGCTTTCCGCCTGTTGCAATAATTGCGTACATATGGCACCTCCTATTTATCATTACTCGCCAGCTACGGTGTCCAAAACCGGAACTTTTAACCTCACTGTGCGGCATACTTTATAAATATAACAGGAATTTCCATGATTGTCAAATGTTTTTTCACCAATAGAAATTCCTGCATCTCTTTTTTATTTAGTTTTATATGAAACGTTTATTTCTTTTCAAAAATCATGAGTACGCCTTCCAAATTCATGGAAATCTTGCCGTCTTTATATTCTGCCTCAACAGAATCGCCTGCTTCATCGGTAAGAGTACAGATGGGGTCTTTCCACTCCCATTTTCCATCACCTTTTTCGCCTACCATCTCCATGCTAAACTTTCCGTTGGACTTGATTTCCATTTCATTGGTAGTGTCGCTCATGCCGCTCATTGACAAAAATTCATCAACGCTCATGGTCATACCAGCCGCCTCAATAGTGGTCAGTTTCCATTTACCAACCACAGGTGCAGAAGAATCTTTTCCTCCACATCCGGCTAAAGCCAGAACTACCATAGCCATGACTAATACAAGTGCTGCAATACGCTTTTTCATTGTACGTCCTCCCTATTCGGTATATTTTGGGTATTCATCCCATGGATACCAATTTAGCATGTTTTAGGAAGAATTACAATATAGGCAAGCTTTTTCAATAAAGTTTTTCTGGTGGCTTTGCTTAATTTTTTTAAGTATATCTTATGGGGCTTTTACTTAATAGCTCATGGAGCGGCTTTCTTATTTTTTTTCTTGTCATTTCTACTAAATTCAGTTGTGTGAATCCCAGGACTGTTGTTTTTATTGGATCTTTTTCCAATGCTTCTGAAAGAGTTTCCAAAAGTTTTTGCCTGTGTAATTCTGCCGTCATATCAATAAAATCAATAATAATAATTCCCGACAGGTTTCGGAGCTTTAACTGAAGGGCAATCTCTTTTGCTGCTTCCAGATTGATTTTAAAAAAAGTATCCTCCAAATTTTTCCGCCCGTCAAACTTTCCTGTATTAACGTCAATTGATACCAGGGCCTCTGTGGGCTGGATAACTAAAAAACCACCGGACTTTAACCAAACTTTTTCGGACAGCGCCCGGGAGAATACTGTTTCCAGGCTGTAAAGCTTAAACAGAGGATATTCATCTTCATAAAAGCGCAGTGTGGGCAAGGAAGATTCCTTACTTGAAGGGTCTTTATTCTGCTTCATATAGACCGACCTTTTTTGTTCTATAAGGCGGTAGGCCGCCGGATCATCCGTCACAACCTCGTCAAGGCTTTCAATCCGATTGTTAAAAATCTCTGTTAAAAAAGCAGGCTCCGGCTCATATAATAAGGTATCCGCTGTACGTGTTTTCCAAATAGAAAGGATCTGGGCCACTTCCGATAAGAGAAACTGCCGTTCTGCAAGAATTGCTGTATCAGAAGCAGAAGCGGCATTCGTCCGTATAATAATACTGAACGGAAAAGAAGCTTCTGTATTTTGAGATAGAAGCTCCTTTAAAGATTCTCTTCTGTTGATGTCTTTAATCCTGGAAGAAAAAAAAATCCCAGTCTTTCCAACTCTCAACACAAGATACTGGCCCGTAAACGTAAGGAAGGTAGTCGCAACAGGAGCCTTTGTTTTCACAGCATCTTTTTCAATCTGGATTAACAGTTCATCTCCTTCATGAAGCTGCCTTCCCTCCATGCCGGAAGACGGGTATTTTTTCCAATCTTCCAATGGAAAATAACAAATGGTTCCCTGGCCCACATCCACAAAAGCAGCCTGTATATTTTTCATAATATGGCTGACACGGCCCACATAAATTCTGCCAACAAGAGAAACCGATTCAGAATTCTCAAGAAAAAGGCTGGAAATCCGTCCATTTTCTTCTTCTGCCACAATCAGGGAATCTTTTGTTTTTGTGACAATGACCTTCCTCATAAAATATCCTCTCCAAAGTCCTCCAACGCTTTCAAATTTCGATCTTTCCCCTCTCCACTCCAGGCGTAAAGCTCCAGGCGATGGATAAAGAAACTATAAGGAATGTAATCCCTTCCCCCATATCTAAAAAACGCCTCCAATAAAAGTTCCGGTTTTAAATTGTCCATACTTCCGGCTGCCAGCATAAGGCGCACCCCGTTTTCTTCCATCTGCCAGTTGTAAATAAGGGGACGTATATCCACTTCTTTTTCATTTTTTTTTGTTTTTTTCAAAACCATAATAGTTTCCTGATGGAGGAATCTTTCCATATCCATCTGCCAGTTGTCCCAGACATCTTCCCGAGGCCCAAGGAAATATTCGGCGGCAGCTACCACAGACATGGCTGTTTTTGCCTGGTCGGGAAGCCGGCGGAAGCTTAAAATTTCCATTCCGTCTGCCATGACATCATTCATTTTCCGGATCATGGATTCTGAAGATCCACAGGATTTCACTTCCATATCCAAATATTCTCCCTGGCTGGTGAGTCCCAGCCCAAGCGGCGCTGCAAAAGACATGATCTGATGGGGGCTGAAGCCGCCAGAAAAAACAATATCCACACCAGCCCTCCGGTTAACTTTCTGAAAATAACGCATTACATCCAGGTGTCCGATAAATTTCATAATCCCTGTTTTTCTAAATTTAATTCTGATTTTCAAAGCAGACGCCACCTCCAAATTTTTTAACGCCACATCCCTGACACTGAATACGGCAGTTGGGCGTGGTAGCCTCTGCCATTGCCCTCTGCCATTCCCTTTTTAAAAATTCTTTTGTGACTCCTGTATCAATAAAATCCCAGGGAAGGAGCTCGTCAAGCGGACGCTCTCTGAGGTTGTAAAATCCAATATCAATTTCTTCATCTTCAAAAGCCTTTATCCATTTCTCATTGTCAAAACACTCTGACCAGGAATCATAAAGGCAGCCAAGACGGTAAGCAGCCAAAATCCCACGGCTTACTCGCCTGTCCCCCCTTGCCAAAACCCCTTCCAGTACGGAAACATCCGCTTCATGCCAGTTGTAGCGAAGGCTTTTGCGGTTTAACTGCTTTTTCATTGCATCATTTACGATATGGGCTTTTTCTAAATACTCTTCTTTGGTAAACATGGAAGCCCACTGAAAAGGCGTAAAGGGTTTCGGTATAAAGAAAGAAGTACTGGAAATCACCTGCACCCGCCCCTGCCTGTTTTCTTTCGGGACTATTTCGTAATATATTTTTGCAACCTCGTTGGCCAGCGCCGCAATGCCTTCCATATCTTCCTTCGTCTCTGTAGGAAGGCCCAGCATAAAATAAAGTTTTACTTTATTCCATCCACCCTGGAAAGCTTCGGCTGCTCCCCGGAGAATCACCTCTTGCGTCAAGCCTTTATTGATAACGTTCCTCATCCTCTGGCTTCCTGCTTCCGGCGCGAAAGTCAAACTGCTTTTTTTCACATCCTGTATCCGGCTCATGACGTCTAAAGAAAAGGCATCGATCCGAAGGGATGGCAGGGAAATATTCACATCTTTGTCCCCAAACTGTTCTATGAGGAAAGTGACTAATTCCTTCAGACAGCTATAATCACTGGAACTTAAAGAACTTAGGGAAATTTCATCATGTCCTGTGCTTTCCAGAAGCTGAACTGCATATTGCTTTAAATCTTCGATACTCCTCTCCCTGACAGGACGGTATACCATACCTGCCTGGCAGAACCGGCAGCCCCTGATACATCCCCGCTGGATTTCCAGCACTACCCTGTCCTGTGTTGCTTTCAGATAGGGAACAAGAGGCCTTTCGGGATAGGGGGCTTTTCCCATGTCCATCACAAGCTGTTTCACCACTTTCCGGGGCGCGTGGGGATTGTTCGGCTGCATTGATTTCAAAGTCCCGTCTTCATGATACTCCACATCATAAAGAGCCGGTGCATAGATTCCCGGAATCTCCGCCGCCAGTTCCAAAAATGTATGACGGCTGCCTCCTTTTGTGTGTACTGTTTTATACAGGTCAATCAGATCGTAATAAACAGTTTCCCCTTCCCCAATGTAAAACAAATCAAAAAACTCTGCGACAGGTTCAGGGTTATAAGTGCAGGGACCGCCGCCAATCACAATAGGGCAGTCTTCCCCGCGTTCGGCAGAAAACAGAGGGATATGGGACAAATCCAGAATCTGAAGAATGTTGGTATAACACATTTCATACTGAATGGTAATTCCCAGGAAATCCATATCTTTTACCGGCGTCTGGCTTTCCAGAGTAAACAGGGGAATCTTCTCCCTCCGAAGAAGTTTGTCCATATCCAGCCAGGGAGAATACACCCTCTCACACCAAACATCCTCCCTGCGGTTAAACATGTCATAGAGAATCTGGATGCCAAGGTGGGACATGCCGATCTCGTATACATCGGGAAAACACATGGCAAAGCGGACGTCTACTTTAGAAGCATCTTTGATCACTTCATTCACCTCACCGCCAATATAGCGGGCAGGTTTTTCCACACTCAATAAAAGCCTGTCACTTAATGCCAGTTTTTTCTTATATTCATCCATTCCATCATAGTTATTACGTAAATCCAGGTGGCTGTTTTTGTGCTGTGCTGCCATGGCAGTTCTCCTCTGTTTTATGCATAAATTAATTTATTATACCATAGTTGCCATAGGTTGGCAAGGAAACACCCTTGCTTGCATGGTTTGCCTTTCGGACTTATCCCCATTTTATTTTCCCATGTCTTGTGACTTTGTCACTGACCAAAAAGGTATCTTTCCGTATACTGATAAAAACAAAAAAGAAATTGCAAACAGAAAGGAAGGTAACGATTATGTCCATACTTGTGGTAAATAAAAACAATTTTAACTCTGTCAAGAACAGCAGCAAACCAGTACTTCTGGATTTCTATGCCGACTGGTGCGGGCCCTGCCGCATGGTATCCCCCATCGTAGATGAAATTGCGAAAGAAAACCCTCAATATCTTGTGGGAAAAATTAATGTGGATAAAGAGCCGGAATTGGCGCAGGCATTTAGAGTTTTAAGTATTCCGACTCTGGCTGTGATTAAAAATGGCCAAATCACCAGCCAGTCAGCAGGTGCAAAACCGAAACCTGAAATTCTTGCTATGCTAGAAAGTTAATTTGCGAAGGCGCTTTTTATCAAGGATTTTAATACCTTTCCGGGAAACTTCCACAATCCCTTCATTGGCAAAATATTTTAACATTCTTGATACAACTTCACGGGCAGAACCCATATACCGGGCAATCTGTCCGTGAGTCAACGTAATGGTATCGGAATTGGTTCTTGCTGATTCATCGGAGAGGAAAATGGCGAGCCGCTTATCCATACTCATGAAAAGAATTTGCTGCAACACCCACATCACATCTGAAAAGCGGCTGACAGCCGTTTCAAGGGCAAATATTTTAACATCAGGATTTCGTTTCGCAACTGCCGCAAAGGCAGATCCGCCAATAACATAAGATTCACTGTCCTCTTCAACATCTATCAACACATCAAAGGTAATAGCATCGAGTACACAGGATGCGGACAACATGCACATGTCCCCTTTGTGTAAACGATAAAGCGTAATATCTTTTCCTTCATCTGACATTATGTAAAGTCTGAGACTTCCTGAGCGGACAAAAATCACGCCGGAACACTCACTGCCGTCATGAATGTTTTTCCCTTTTGGATACGTCACAGCATACGAATTTTGACAAACATAAGCTCTGTCGGTATCTGATATACTGTCCCAAAAAGGAAACATTTCTTTATAAACGGATTCAAACATTGTCTGCGGCATCCTGATTCTCCTGTTTACAGATTATTTATTTCTGTCACCAAAGCATTTACTTCTTTTTCTGTCGTACTCCAGCTTGTGCAGAAACGGACACAACTGAACTGCTCATCCACTTTTTCATCCACTTTAAAAATACAATTCTTTGCCAGCTTTTCCATCTGCCTCTGATTCAGGAGGACAAACTGCTGGTTCGTAAAACTTTCAACATAAAAAGAGATTCCTTTTTTTTCAAATGCGGATTTTATTTTCATGGCATAGTCAACTGCCTGCTTTGTAATTTCAAAATACAGGCCGTCCTGAAATAAAGTATAAAACTGAAGGCCCAGCAGCCATCCTTTTGCAAGCATGGCGCCATTTTGTTTCATAAAGCTCCGGAATCCTTCTTTCAGCTTGTGGTTTGTAATAACCACAGCTTCCCCAAACAGTGTTCCGCATTTGGTCCCTCCACAAGTAAACACGTCTGAGATCGCAGAAAAATCTTTAAAATCCAGGTCTGATGCAGGTGAACCTATGCCATACCCCAGCCTGGCTCCGTCAATGAAAAGGAATAGTCCGTATTTTTGGCATACTTCATGGATTTCTTCCAGCTCTTTCCTGGAATAGAGTGTTCCATATTCCGTAGGATAAGACAGATAGACCAGCTTCGGCTGGACAATATGCTCCTTGATGGAGCTGGAAGCATAAATTTCGGCTTCTTTTTCAATCTGCATGGCGGTGATTTTTCCATCTTTGGCCGGAAGGGCATAAATCTTATGACCACAGTTTTCAACCGCGCCTGTCTCATGTGTATTAATATGTCCTGTTTCCGGGCTTATTACACCTTGATATGGACGAAGGGCCGATGCGATCACTGTAAAATTGGCCTGTGTCCCGCCAATCAGGAAATGGACGCTCCCGTCAGGGCATCCGGCGCGGCGTTTGATTTCTTCCGCCGCCTTTTCACACCAGCTATCCTGGCCATATCCACCGTAACTTTCTGTGTTGCTTTTCGCAAGGGCCTCCAAAATCCTGGGGTGGGCGCCGTGATTATAATCGTTGTTAAACCGTATCATGATGTTTCCTCCCTGAAATATATTTTCATTTTATAATGATCTTCTCTTCCAATTCCCTGAAATAGAAGGATCCCGTATAATTTCCCGAACGAACCAGTAAAAACAAAATTTCCGACATTCTAGTGTCCATGCGATGATATACTCGTTTCCGTGGCCACAAAAGCCCTTCTATATATTCCTTTTGCCGCTCATTCAAAATACCCATGAGACTTTGATATTGTTTTAAGTCTTTCGCTTTCAGGATACCAAAATCACAGGAACCATAAGCTGTTTCGCCGTTATTTTTCCTGCATTTTTCAGACAGAAGCATACTTAAATCTATTCCTGAATCCCGGCCGTATATACTCACGCTCCATTTTACCGGCTGGTATATTTTTCCCGGAATTACGGTACGCCGGAAGCTGATTTTTCCAAACCTTGTGCGGTCTTCCACATAGACAACCTTTTCTTCTACGCTTTCATCTCCCGGCTCGTCCAAAAGAACCACCCGGCTTTCCAGCAAATTCTCCCAGACTGTCTTTTGTACCTTTTCATAAGAAACAGGAAAGTCCAGCCGTTTCACGATCTGCTTTACCGTATAGCCACTTTCAGACAAATGGCGGATTGCCCCTCCGTCTGCCATATCAAAGACAAAATCAGATAAGGCATTTTTAAAATACTTATTTTCAGGCATATGGTTTCCTCCAAAACTTATACTATCTGCCCGGCTGTATTTTTGTCAAGAATTTTTTACGCTTCTGATACCCATGGAAACAATCTGCGCATATCTCCGCTGCCCATTTGCATACAATGGGAAATATCATATATAAGGATCAAATAGATGGATCGGTTTCTTATTCTAAAAGCATTTCTAATCGGCGGTTCCATGCTGGTTCCCGGAGTCAGTGGAGGTACCATGTCCATGATTTTAGGAGTTTATGAAAAACTTATTGCCGCAGTCAGCGCTCCTAAAAAAGAAAATCTGTTTTTCCTGCTCCAGTTCGCTGCCGGGGCTTCGGCGGCATTTCTCCTATTAGCCGGCCCCATGGCTGCTTTAAACCGGCGGTTTCCCCAGGAAATGGCCTTTTTTGTGTTGGGGGCCATTTTAGGCGGTGTCCCCATTATTTATAAAGAAGCCGGAAATCCGCCGCTTTCCCGCAAAACCATAGGATACATAGGAGCTGGTATTTTTTTTGTGTTTCTGTGCCGTTTTTTACCGGGAAACATTTTCGGAGAAGCAGCAAATACCCCTTTAAGTTTCCTCGTCCAATTTCTGGCAGGCGTCCTCGGTGCACTGGCGTTAGTACTCCCCGGAATATCCTTTTCCTCTATGCTTTATATGATGGGCGTTTACGACTTCATTTTAATGGCCATGGGAGAAGGAGAATTTGTTTTAATGCTTCCATTTTTAACAGGGATATTGGCAGGTGTCCTTTGTCTGACCCGGTTTTTGGCTAAAGCCATGAAAAATCATCCAACGGCATCTTACATGATTATCCTGGGATTTGTGACAGCCTCTCTCTGGGACATTTTTGAAGCGCTCCCGGCCATGCCTGCCAAAGAGCGCCTGGTACTCTGCCTTTTCCTGTCCATTGCCGGATTTTTAATTACCTGGCTTTTATCAAAGGCCGATTCCTCATCATAAATTTATAGACCGTCTTCCTCATAAAGATACTGCCACGGAACGATTGCCGGAAGTTTGCCAAAGGCGCTTCTGGCAATTTCCTCCGTTACTCCAGAAGCGTTAATATACAAAAGCCGGTCGGCCAAGGATATGGAATCCGCCATATTTACTGCCAAAATTACCACGGCGATTTTTTTATCCAGGAGCATTGTTAACATTTTCCAGATAAACATCCGGTGGGGGAGATCCGCCCCTTTAAAAGGTTGGATACAGAAAACAACTTTAGGCCGTTGTAAAAGGATTCGTGTATAAATAAGCCGGCATTTTTGCCGTTCCGACAGTTGATCCGGATAAAGGGAAAAAAAATCCTCTCCCAGCTCTTTTCCGTATTCCTGCCGGATACTGTCACGGATTTTCTGGCTGCTCCATATGCGGGATACCCGCCTGGATAAGCCAAAGCAAAGATTATCCATATTATTTAGTTCAGGAAAAATCATGGTTTTTGTGGGCTGATCCTGCAAAACGGCAATATTTTTATTATTTCGGAAAGCCACTTCCTTTCCCTCCATCAGTATGCATCCGCCAGTCATATCTTCTTCTTCCTTCAGTAACCCCACCAATGTTTGAAATACCCCATGACTGAAGCTTTGCAGAACTAAACATTCCCCTTCTATGATTTCAAAACTTAAATTTTCAAGCCCATTACAGGATGCCTCCCGAAAAGAAAGGACGGCCCTTTTATTTTCTGAAAATCCGCGGCTGCTTTTTAAATGCCCCAGTACCATCTGATTATATTCTTCTGTACAGTTTTTAAGGATTCCCCTTTCCATTTCCGGTTTCCGTATTACCTTTTGAATTCTTCCATGGGTTAAAAAAGCCGCCCTGTTACAAATCTGGAGAATTTCTTCGTAATGGAGGCTGATATAAAGAAAGGAAAAACCTTGTTCTGCATAATGGCGGATAATCTCATGAAGTTTTTCTAATTCCGCCCTGCTGATCATGGCGCTGACTTCACATAACACAATCAGACGGTGCCCTAAAATCACTGCCCGAAGGATTTCCACCACAATCCTCTCAAAAACAGTCAGGTTTTCCACATACGTATCTGCAGAAATATCAATCCCAATATCTTTAAAAAACGGTTCCAGCTGCCGTTTCAAAAGGGTGGGGCGAATAATCCTCTGACGGAATCCATGACGCATGACAAAAATATTTTCTGATACCCTCAGTCCCTCCGCCAGGCTGCTCTGAGTCTGAATAATGCTGATCCGGTTATGGCTTTTCCCAAAACTTCTCCAGGAATTCACCATGGTTCCCCCATAATAAACATAACCATCATAAAGAGGAAGGTTCACCTGAAGAAGCTTTAAAAATGCTTGTATTCCATAAGCGTTGATCAGGAGCAGGCCCATAATCTCGCCCTCATAGATCTGAAGGTTAAAATCCTCAATTTGGGGAATCCCCTGCTCAATATAAGTCACCCGTTCCATCCGAAATATTTCCCGCCGCATTACAAAATCCCCTTTTCCCTGATTTCTTCTTCGGTGACAGTGATCGGCAGAGTGATTTCCACATCTGTTCCCACGCCAGTCATGGAATATACATGCATTCCATATTCTTCTCCGAAAATCAGGTGAATCCTGTTATTGACATTCACCAAGGCAATCCCTCCGTGTTCTTCCTGCCTGCGGTATTCCAATGTTTTTCCATCCCTGCCCAAATGACGGTTTAATTTCCCCAGCACTTCATCATCCATCCCTACGCCATTATCCGAAATACAGATAATCAGGCGGCTTTCCGTCCGTTCAAACCGTATTTTTAAATTCCCCGTACCCACTTTAGGTTCTATTCCGTGGATGATACTGTTTTCCAGAATGGGCTGAAGCGTTAATTTAGGAATTTGGCAACTCATGATTTCTTCGTAATCTTCTTCCTCATATTCCACATGAAGCTTCAGCCTGTCGCCAAAACGATATTGCTGAATACGAAAATAGGTTTCACAATTATCCAGCTCTTCTTCCACAGAAACAAGATTTTCCACCTTTGTGATGGTATAACGAAAAAATTTTGCCAGCGCTTCAGTCATATCCGCCACACTGTCTAATCCGGCAATTAGAGCTTCTCCACGGATACTTTCCAAAGTATTGTATAAAAAATGAGGGTTAATTTGATTCTGAAGAGCCAGGTACTGGGCCTGCCGTTTGTTTAATTCCATAAGCTGCGGGGAATGGAGCACCCGTTCCACTGCTTCCCATTGTTCTTTTGAAGAAGGGGTCAAAAGAGCCATCTGCACATTCTGTTTGCTGTCCAGAATATAGCCATCCAAAAAACGCCTGGTAAGCTGTTCTGTGCGGAAATAAGGATGAATGATCCAGAAAAAAAATGCAGTAGACCATCCAAGAAATAAAAGAAAATACAAAACAAAAAGCCAAAATCCCACGTTTCCATGAAAACAGAAAAATAAAGAGACAAAAGACTGAATCAGCAGGAATATAAAACCGATTCCTCCCATAAGAAGCACACGGTTTGAAATATAGTGCAGCCTGGATAATTTCTTCAAGGACATTCTCCTTTATCCATATAATTTCCGGTAAATGGCCGGTTTCACTCCCGTATCTTTCTCAAAAGTGCGGGTAAAATGTTTTACATCATTATAACCAACTTTCCTGCATATGGCGGCCACAGGCTCATTGGTTTCACGAAGAAAAATCTTTGCTTTTTCCACCCTCAGGTGAATCAGATATTTTGCGAACCCCTCTCCTTCTATTTTCTTGAAAAGGACGCTGAAATAAGCGGGATTCAGCCCCACATGGCTGCTGACCTCTTCCAGGGTAATGGGTTCACTGAAATGGTTCTGAATATATTCCTTTGCCTGCCTCACCGGCCGGTCTGAATCACTTTCATGTTTCTTTTGAATTTCCCCCACATGAAGTTCCAAAAGTTCTCTGAGAAGAAGGAATAATTCCTCTGTGCTTCCACACCATTCACACCTTTCGTCAAATTCCTGCAAAAGTTCTGTACGGTCTTTCATTTCCAGACGGCTGAAAAACAAGCTGGCACAGGAATGAACCAGTTCCAGTATTTCATAACCACGCACATGTTTTACAGATTTTACCGAATCAAAAAGCTCTAAAACGGCAGCGGAAGCTTCTTCCACACTTATGACTTCCACTGCATGGGCGACATTCCTCATATATTTTTCAAGAAGCCTTTGTTCATGGAGGGAAGATGGCTCCGGCATTTTATCCAGAATCCGTCCAGTCCCCTTTACCAGCCGCTCTTTAATAATAAGAGAAGCCTCGTGGACAGAACCAGCCAGTTGTTCTGGTTTTTCCACCGGTTTTCCAACGGCCAGAGAAATCTGGACAGGGCCGTAAAGTTCCTGTTGGGATTTTAACTGGTTCAGGCAGTCCCTGAGAACCCGGCGGACGTCTTCCTGTTTTTCTTTCCTGTAATTTATAAATCCCACATAAGAAGAACCGCTGGAGCCAAATACCATCTCCGTACATTTAAGACGAAGCCCGTTTTCCAAAAGATCCCCCGCCTTTTTCATCAGGATGGAGAACCCAGCTTTTGTAACCGTTTCCGGTATACAGTCAAATTTCAGCCAAACGGCCTGAAAACAGCCTGGTTCCGTTTTCAGATAATATTCCTCCTGTAAAACGTCAAAGGTGAGTTCTTCTTCATTGTGTTCCAGTATCTGGCTAATCAGGCTTGCCCTGATTCTTTTAAGGTCATTCTCATTTTTTTTAAACAGCTGCTCCCGGCTTTCCGCAGCTGCTTTCCTGGACAGGATTCTTTCTTTAAATTTTTGAAGCGTCATGTTCAGTTCCGCTTTATTCACTGGTTTCAGCAGGTAATCTCCCACTCCATATTTGATAGCCGTCTGGGCATACTCAAAATGTGCATAGCCGCTGATGATCACGATTTCAAGCTCCGGCTGGCTTTCTTTTATCTGTCTGATCAAATCCAGTCCGCTGCATCCGGGCATACGGATATCGGTGATTAAAATAGAGGGGCGGATCTCTTCTGCCATTTTTGCAGCTTCCGGGCCACTGTGGGCAATCCCCGCAATTTCCATATCCAAAGATTCCCAGTTTACCAAAGCTGTAATTAATTTACAGATTCGCTCCTCATCATCCGCAATCATTACACGAAGCATCACTTGTTCTCCCCCAATATTCTTTCTCTTTATTGTAACTGAAATACCTGCCCTTTGACAAGCTTTAGGAAAAACCGCCGAAAAAAGTTCCGGCGGTTTTCCTTTAAGATCTTATAAGGTAAAGTACATTTGTTTTTTATTTTGTGAGGACGGAAACTCCTGTATCAGTTACAGCGCCGCCAAGAGACTCACCTTCCAGGACTTTCACGCAAGCTTCCACACCCATAGAACCCATCATATCTGGATTCTGGGCCATGGTGCAAAGCAGATGTCCGTCTGCAATCAAGTTCTGGATAGCATCGGATTTGTCAAAACCAACTCCGATCACATCAGCGCTGGAAGCTTTGATGGCGTTTCCTGTACCAGTGGTGGAGCCTTCGTTGGTTCCGAAAATACCTACAACACCCTGGGTAATGTAGTTTTCCGCGATGGTCTGGGATTTAGCTGCATCGCCTTCACCGTACTGAGTTTCAAGAAGATTGTAACCTTTGCCTTCAAATGCAGAGCGGAATCCCTCTTCACGGGCCACTGCCGTTGCGGTGGAAGCATTTACATTGACAATTCCAATATCACCAGAAGTGATGCCTTTTGCTTCCAGAGCCTTGATCATCTCTTCACCAGCTGTCTTTCCAGCAGCTTTATTGTCGGTGGAGAATGTGGCCTCTGCATCTACATTTGCGGGGGAATCCACATAAATGATCTTCATTCCAGCATCCTGAGCTTCTTTCAAAGCAGAAGAAATCGCATCAGGACCGTTGGCCGCCACCATAATGGCATCGTAACCGCCTGCCACAGCATTGTTTACACATTCAATCTGCTGTGCATCGTCTTTCATGTTGGGAGCTAAAAGTGTTACGGAAACTCCAAGTTCTTTCGCTTTTGCCTGAGCGCCTTCATTTAAAGTCACCCAGTGCTGATCTACGGAATCCATGGTAATTAATGCAATTTTCCACTCTTTGCTGGCCTTCACATCGGAGCTTCCTCCTGCGCTTGCACCGCCAAGAGTCTCTGCTGTCAGGACAGATACGCCTGTATCAGTTACAGCGCCGCCGAGATCCTCACCATTTATGGCGGCAACAGCGGCCTTTACGCCTTCATAACCCATCACGTCGGGATTCTGGGCCATGGTGCAAAGTAAATGTCCATCTGCAATCAAGTTCTGGATGGCATCTGATTTATCAAAGCCAACTCCGATTACATCAGCGTTGGAAGCTTTGATGGCATTTCCTGTACCGGTGGTGGAGCCTTCATTGCTTCCGAAGATACCTACGACACCCTGGGTGATGTAATTCTCAGCAATGGTCTGGGACTTGGCAGCATCGCCTTCGCCATACTGAGTTTCAAGAAGGTTATAACCTTTGCCTTCAAACGCAGAACGGAAGCCTTCTTCACGGGCCACTGCCGTTGCGGTGGAAGCATTTACATTGACGATTCCGATATCGCCGGAAGTAATGCTCTTTGCTTCCAGGGCTTTGATCATTTCTTCGCCGGCAATCTTTCCAGCCGCCTTGTTGTCAGTAGAGAATGTAGCCTCTGCATCCACATTTGCGGGAGAATCCACATAGACAATCTTGATACCTGCGCTCTGGGCCTCTTTCAATGCGGAAGAAATCGCATCAGGGCCGTTGGCTGCCACGATGATTGCCTGATAACCACCTGCCACTGCGTTGTTTACGCACTCAATCTGCTGTGCGTCGTCCTTCATGTTGGGAGCTAAAAGCGCAACCTCCACCCCCAGCTCTGCCGCTGCCTTCTGGGCGCCTTCATTTAATGTCACCCAATGCTGATCCACAGAATCCATGGTAATCAGAGCGATTTTAATATCGCCGGATGCTTCAGGCGCTTTGGTTGTTTCTTCTTTCTTTTCTGTGCCGCCTGTTTCCGCTGCGGTTTCTTTCTCTCCGCCGCCACAGCCTGCAAGAACAGCAGCCACCATCATGAGGGCACAGAACATTGCCAATACCTTTCGTTTCATATGTTTCCTCCTTTTTTATATTGCTTATCCGCCTATGCGGTTCAGCTCTTTTTCTTTCTGCCAAATTGTCCGTTACGCACCACCACATCCAGAAGAACGGCGCATACTACAATGATACCGATGACAAGGCGCTGGATACCCACCTGGGCGCCAATCATATTCAGACCGTTTTCCAATGTCTGCCATACTGCAGAACCTGCCAGCGTACCAAGCAGGAGTCCCGTGCCTCCAAGGGGAGACACACCGCCGATTACGCCTGCAGCAACGCCATACATTTCATAACTTAAACCAGCTTCCATGTTTCCCATTCCAGCCTGGGCACAGAGGATCAGGCCAACCAGACAGGAGCAGACGGCGCTGACAAGATATACCTTGGTCGTGGTCGCTACAATATTGACACCGGACAGTTTGGCTGCGTCGATGTTGGAGCCGATGGCATAAATATGACGGCCTGTTCTGGTTTTAGATAAAATGAAGAACATAATAATGAAGACAATTAAAGCAATCCAAAATGCGTTATATATTTTAAATACCGAACCGTAGTAGAAGAAATTCTGGAAATTGTCCCCTGCTTCTTTGCCGATTCCTGTGGCGATGGCATCCGTATTGCGGTTTCCATTGACCATATAGGCAATTCCCCTTGCTACAAACATGGTGCCCAAAGTAGCAATAAAGGGAGGGAGGCGGAATTTCCCCACCAGAAATCCGTTGATCAGCCCCACTGCCAGACAGCTGACCAGGGAGACTAAAATGGCAATGGCCGGATGAAATCCTTTGGCCATCATGGTGGCGCTGATCATAGCGCTCATCCCCACCATGGAACCAATGGAAAGATCAATGTTTCCAGTGATCAGGATAAAGCTCTGAGCAATACCGATCAGCAAATATTTGGACATGGAACGGAGCAGGTTCATAATGTTCTGTCCCGAAAATACAGCCGGGTTGATCAGTCCAAATGCAATATAAAGGATAATAAAGCCTGCGAAAGCCGTAAGGGCGGCTCCCATGCCCCGGATTCCTATGAGGCGTTTCCAGGGATTTTGTTTTGTGGTGTTCATAATCTTTCTCCCTCCTGTCAAGAACTGGCAATATTTTTATTTTCAAATGAAGTGGCCAGCGTCAGAATCTCATTCTGCGATGTTTCTTTTGCCATAACCTCTCCGGTAATCCGGCCGTCGCACATGACAATAATCCGATCTGCAACCCCCATGACCTCCGGCATTTCCGAAGATACAATGATCACGGCGATTCCCTTTTTCTTCAATTCGTTGATCAAATTATATATTTCAACTTTCGCCCCCACGTCGATACCTCTTGTGGGTTCGTCAAAAATCACTACCCTGGAATTTCGTGCCAGCCATTTTCCAACCACTACTTTCTGCTGGTTCCCTCCTGACAAGTTTCCAGAATCAATTTCCACATTGGGGGTCTTGATCCTTAAGTTTTCCACTGCTTCATCGCAAAGCTTCTGCTCTTTCGTGCGGCTGACCACCCCAAAACCGGTACATACCAGATCCAGGTTGGGGAGGGCCAGATTCTGCCTGATACTTAATTTCGTACAGAGGCCGTCTTTTTTCCGGTCCTCCGGCGCCAGGACAACCCCGTGTCGGATGGCATCCATGGGACAATGGATCTTTACCTCTTTTCCATCCACATAGATTTCACCGCTTTCTTTCGGGTCGGCGCCGAAAATCGCCCTGGTAGTCTCTGTCCGCCCTGCCCCCATCAAGCCTGCAAGTCCTACGATCTCTCCTTCATAGACAGAAAAATTGATATCTTTCACCAATTTTCCGGCATTGAGATTTTTTACTTCAAAAATTTTCTTTCCTTTTTCACATTCCACATGAGGAAACTTTTCTTTGATTTCACGGCCCACCATATTGGCGATGATCTGATCTAAGGTCATATCGTCAAAATTCTGGCATGTAATGTACTGGCCGTCACGCATGATTGTCACCCGATCCACGATGTGCTGAAGCTCTTCCAGCCTGTGGGAAATATAGACAATCCCATGCCCCTCCTCCTTCAGCTGGTGGATAATACGAAACAGGTCGTCGATTTCCTTCGCCGTCAGAGCCGAAGTCGGCTCATCCATAATTAAAATTTTTGCATTGATGGAAAGAGCTTTTGCGATTTCCACCATCTGCTGTTTTGACACTGGCAGATCTCCCACAATCTGTTTTGGATTAATATTGATCTTTAGATTATCCAGGATTTTTCCTGCCTCTTCCTCCATCTTTGCATTGTTTAAAGCGATTTTCCCCCTTACTTCTCTGCCGAGGAACATGTTTTCCGCCACCGACAGATGCCTGCACATATTTAATTCCTGGTGGATAATGGCAACTCCCGCTCCCTGTGCCTGTTTGGGAGTCAAATCTCCATATTCTTTTCCAAAAATGCGCATGGTTCCGCCGTCTCTTGTATAGACGCCGCTGAGGATTTTCATCAAAGTCGATTTTCCTGCGCCGTTTTCTCCCAAAAGAGCCATCACCTCTCCGGCTTTCAGCTCAAACTGTACATTGTCCAGCGCTTTTACTCCAGGAAAAGTCTTGCTGATATTTTCCATGGAAACAATTACATCCTGCATTCTTCACCCCTCCACGCCAATATAATCATGCCTATATAATATCTTAATAATAAGTATAACAAAGACCGGAAATTTCAAAAGAGGGGGGGATTTTTGTTTTATGGGGGGATTTTATATATCTTTTATATTTTTAGAGGTTTCAGAGAGAGATTTTCTGTTATTATGACGGAAGTTTTCCATAGATAAGAGGAGAGGCTACTGTAAAATATGCCAGTTAGAAAGAAACCCACATATTTTACAGCAGCCCCATGTTTAAAGAATCTCCTGTTTTTCAGCCGCAGCCACATTTCCCACAGCCAGCGTCACAGATAAGGCTGCCAGGATCAAAAGAAAAGTTGTATTCCCTGCCAGGCTTTTATCTCCCAGGCTTCCCTGGGTTAAAAACACCAGAAGGAAGGAAGCAATGACCGCCGCTTTAGAAGACTTTGTAAAAAGCCCTGCAAAAAGAGACAAAAAGCCGATGGTGGTGACTACTGCCGATGTGAAAAAAACAGAACCATAAAATGATATGCTTTCCATATGAAAATCCAAAGGAAATGCGGAAGCTGTATGAATCTTTCCGCCCCAGAACAGGCAAGTATAAACTAAAATCTTTGTAATGGCCAGCGCCGCAAAATTAAAAATCCATACGGCAGCCATCTGGGAACACAGGATTTTTTTCCTACTGACCGGATAAGTGAACATCAGGGCCATGATTCCGTTTTTATAAGCATTTACCACAAAGGATGCAAGCATTACCCCGGTAAATACAAAATAAGCGCTGTTTGTCAGAAATTCTGTGGAAGCAGAAATACTTAACATGCCGGGAGCCGCATCCGGTATCCCCGTTTCCGGGTCATTTGCGATGCCGAAAAAGGCCATTGCATACAGAAATAAAGCCAGGAGGGCCGCCATAATCAAGGCATTTCTCACATAACGTCCGATACGGTTCTTTTTCCATTCCAGCCAAATCATTTTTTTCATTGCAGATCCTCCCCCACAAGCTTCATAAAATATTCTTCCAGAGTCTCCGTTTTTCTTCCAAGGGATAAAATCCCGACGTCTTCTGAAGCCAGTTGCTTTACCAGGCTTTCCACCTGAATCCCCTGGTCATATACGCGGATACTGCCGTCTTCCATGATACGAAATTTCTGGATATTCAGCTTCTCTTCCAGTACAAAGGCGGCTTTCCTTCTGTCTGCTGTTAAAGCTTCTATAAAAGAGACGCTTTTTTGAGAAAGCTCTTTCATGGAAACCTCTTCTTTCAATTTTCCTTTACAGAGAATTCCCACCGTATCCGCAACGGTTTCCACTTCCGGCAAAATGTGGCTGGACATGAGGACCGTAGTTCCATATTCTTGGCAAAGCCGCCTTAAAAGCTCCCGGATCAGGTGAATCCCTGATGGGTCAAGGCCATTGAGAGGCTCATCTAAAATCAGAAGCTCTGGCTTGCAAAGCACTGCCCTGGCGATTCCAAGCCGTTCTCTCATCCCAAGGGAATAATTTTTCACAGGACGGTCTGCCATCTCTTCCATGCACACCAGTTTTAACGCTTCCTCCACACTTCCATGACGGTAATATCCCATATATTCCCGATGAAGTTCCAGATTCTCCCGCCCGCTTAAAAATTTATAAAATGCGGGATACTCCAGGACGATTCCCATACGTTTTAAAGCATGGCGGAAATCGTTTTTCATCTGTTTCCCAAAAAGAAAAATTTCTCCTCTCGTGGGATTCCAAAGCCCTGTCACCAGTTTCAGTATTGTCGTTTTCCCTGCTCCATTTGGTCCGAGAAAGCCGTAAATTTCCCCTTTCTTCACATGGAGCGATACATCTTCTATAATATTTTGTCTTCCAATGTCCTTTCCAAGGCCGCAGGTTTCCAAAAGATACGCCATAATCATTTCCTCCTTTACAAAACCTATTTTAACAGACAAAACTTTCAAAAGCCTGCAAAAATCCTTACGAATTTCTGTCGGATATTCTTTCTGATGCCAGAGGGAATTTCAATGTAAAGCATGTTTCCACATGGGGGCTGCTGGAAACGGAAAGCTCACCCCCCATCTGCTTTGCCAGCCTTTTTGCAATGGAAAGCCCCAGCCCATTTCCATAAGTTTTTTGACCATCAGACGTTTCAGCCATATAAAGGCGGTCAAATATATGGGATAAGGATTCTGGTTCAATTCCTTTTCCCCTGTCCCTCACTTGTATATAGACAAAATCCTGTTCTTTTTTCACGGAAAATCCGAGATAATTCCCGTCTTTACCGTAGCGTAGCGCGTTGGATAAAAGATTAAACAAGATCCGCCTAAGGGCGGATTCATTCCCTGTAATCATTAGCTTTTCTTCTGGAATGGAAACCTCCACATGAAACTGCCGCTCTGTCAAAATTTCATAAAAATCCAGCACACATTCTCTGCAGACTTCCCCAAAGTCCAACTGGCTGAAAGTAAGTTGTTCCTCCCCTGCCTCCAATCGCGATAAAGTGAAAAACTGTTCCATCAGTTCCATGACCTGAACTGCTTTTTTCTCCACATAATCAACCATATCCCAGGCAGTTTCCGGCAGCGCTCCATCTGTCCCCTGCTGTTTGTCTTTTTGCAGTTGCAGCATTTCCAGATATCCTAAAATCACTGTCATGGGAGTTCGGATATCATGGGAAATATTGGAAAGCATCTGCGCTATGGTTAATTCTCTTTGTTTAAATTCTGCTTTAAGCTGCTGCCTGTCTTCCAGAAGCCGGTTAATCTGGGCGCAAAGTTCTTTTGTTTCTCTTCGTTCCGTAAAAATCATCAGCTTTTCCGTGCTGTTTTCATCAAGAATCCGTTTCAGTTCACAGCCAATTTCCGCCGTCTCTTTTGCACACTTCATAATTCCTCTCCCAGCCGGTAGCCGATTCCCCATACTGTAACAATACACCGAGGGTTTCTGGGATCCTCCTCGATTTTATTCCTTAACCTGCTGATATGGACATGGACAGCGTTTTCATCGGCCAGAAAATCCTCCTGCCAAATTTTTGTATAAAGCTGCGCCTTGGTATATACTTTCTTTGGATTCTTTAAAAATAACCGGAGGATTTCAAATTCCTTTGCCGTCAGGTTCACTGTTTCCCCAGATTTTTTTACAGAATAAGTCTTTTGATCCAGAACCAGTTTTCCCCATGTAAGGGTTTCCTCAGACTTATCCCCTTCTGAAGCGGCAGAGAAAGTCGGATTTGCATATTCCGTATTCCTCCTGATATTGGCCTTAATCCGCGCCAGTACTTCTGTCACAGAAAACGGCTTTGTTACATAATCATCGGCTCCCATGGAAAGTCCCAACGCCTTATCTGAATCCGTATCTTTTGCAGAAAGAATCAAAACAGGGACAGTGCTGGTTTTTCGGATCATCTGCAGCACTTCCAGGCCGCTTCGCCTTGGAAGCCTGAGATCTAAAAGTACCAGACTGTAAATGCCTTTTTCAAACTGCCTCAAAGCCTCTTCCCCATCAGCGGCACAAACCACTTCATAATCTTCCGTTTCCAAGAAACCTCCAAGCATACGGCAGATTTCCGTATCATCCTCTACAAGCAATAATTTACCGTTTTTCTTCATTTTATAGTCCTTTCGCCCACAACAATCCACAGGGAATCCTGTACAGAAAAAGAATCCCGCAATGCAGGATTCTCAAATGCTTCTATGTACTGCCTTTATTCCAGGGAATCTAAAACCCTTCCCATCTCCAGTGTATTGTCAGTGATGGGAACCCAGTGGTGGGAAAGCCGGATTAAAAGCCTCTCGTCCGGTGTCTGTCCCTCTTTCTCCAGAAATTCAATGGAAAGTTTAAACAGTTCCCTCTCGCTTAAAGCCACATTTCCCAGGACAACCCTTCCTTTTTCCA
Source organism: uncultured Lachnotalea sp. (assembly GCA_948470255.1). Classification (GTDB taxonomy): domain Bacteria; phylum Bacillota; class Clostridia; order Lachnospirales; family Lachnospiraceae; genus Lientehia. The sequence goes on along the minus strand of CAOKOS010000013.1, from coordinate 18,432 downwards.
GCATATAGGATGTATCGGTGTCTTTTCTGGAAATCATCTCTTCCACCGTATCCTTTAAAAACTGGTAATGCTCCTGATCCCACGCTGCAAGAAACAGGCATTTACAAAGCCCCTTTGTACAGAACGGCTGTTTTTTCAATACCTTCCATGTTTCTTTAAACCGTTCCATATGAGCCGTGGACAAAAACAGCTTTGCCTCCGTAAGCGTACTTAAGCATTTCTCCTGCCATGCCATAAGTCACTCCCCCCTTTATTTATCATATGGTTTTATTTTACTTCATTTCAGGGAGACATTCAAGCCTTTTGCAGACAGAGTTTTTCAGCGGTTTGCCAATTCCTTCATGATATCTTCCCAGGTAACGCCTTTTTCTGCCATCAGCACCATGGCGTGATACAGAAAATCAGAAAGCTCATAGATGATTTCTTCCGGGTCGGGGTTTTTCGCTGCAATGATGATCTCTGTGGCCTCTTCCCCCACCTTTTTCAGGATCTTGTCAATGCCTTTGTCAAACAGATAATTTGTATAAGAGCCTTCTTTGGGATGAAGCTTCCTGTCTTTGATGATATCATAGACTTTCTCAAAAACCATGAGGGGATTTGTTTCGTCATATTCTTTTTTTACCAGTGTCTGGAAAAAGCAGGAACGGGAACCCGTATGGCAAGCGCCGCCCACCTGGAAAACCTTTGCCAGGATCGTATCGTTATCGCAGTCCAAATGCAGGGATTTCACATATTGGAAATGGCCGGAGGTTTCCCCTTTCAGCCACCGGCTTTTTCTGCTCCTGCTGTAATAACACATTTTTCCGGTCCGGAGTGTTTCGTCAAAAGCCGGTTCATCCATATAAGCCATCATCAATACTTCATTTGTCCGGTAATCCTGGACAATCACAGGAATCAAACCGTCCGGGCCAAGTTTCAATTCTTTCCAGCAAACAGAAGAGTCCAAAGTATCCATGGACAAGCCGTCTGCCTTCAGAGCCGTCTTAAGCTCCATAAAAGAAGATTCCCCTGTCTTTGCGGTAAGGATTACTCCGGACACATGGGCGCCGGACAACAGGGACGCCAGCTCTTTTTCTGTTTTTTCTTCTGTAAGCAGATAAACAGGGTAGGAAGAAGACTGCCCCCTGAAGTCTTTCGCGGAAACAAGAAAGCTTCCCGCTCCCAGCAAATCATATTCTTCCATATGGCTGAGGCTTTTTGGCGTATCCAGCCAGACAGCAATCTTTTCTTTTCCAAACCTGTCGGAAACTTCCTTTAGCAAATCAATATTTTCCGGCTGGGAAGCCTTCAGATATACTATTTTTGCTCCGGCATACAGGTATTTTTTTACATCCTCCACCCGTTTTACCTGGCCTCCGGCCATAAAAGGCGCATCTGAACCACGGATGACCCTCTTTAACAGGCCGATGCTCTCCTCATGCCCCCTGTCGTTTGTGGACAAATCTTCCGCCATCAGAAAATCTGCGCCACCATTGTCAAACAGCCGGCCCTGCTCCCCCGCTGTCTTAAGAAGAGGCAGCCAGGCCCCCAGTTTTTTTGTCTCTGTCATATCTATTCCCTCGCAACCTGTTTTTATAAAGAACCCTTTGTGGAGAGGATTCCTTCAATTCTTCCGTCAGTCGTTGTCGCCATATCCAAGGCCCTGGCAAAGGCTTTAAACATGGCTTCGATAACGTGATGGGTATTTTCCCCGTGAATTTCTTTTATATGGAGGTTCATAGCCGCCGAATAGGAAACAGCGTAAAAAAATTCCCGAATCATTTCTGTCTCCAAGGCGCCCACCCGTTCTGCCTTAAGTTCCGCATCGTAAACAAGGTAAGGACGTCCTGAAAGATCCAGGGCACAGACCATCAGCACTTCATCCATAGGCAGCATACAGGAGCCGTAACGGCGGACTCCCTTTTTATCTCCCACCGCCTGGAGAACCGCCTGTCCCAGTACAATTCCCGTATCTTCAATGGAATGGTGGGTGTCCACCTCTAAATCGCCTTTTACCATTACTTCCAGATCAAAAAAACCATGCTTTGCAAAAAGTGTCAGCATATGATCCAGGAACCCGATTCCCGTATCAATCCTGCTTTTTCCTGTCCCGTCCAGGTTCAAAGTCATCTGGATGGATGTTTCTTTTGTTTCCCGCTGGATTTTCGCAGTCCGTGCCATGAAATCCTCCTGCCTGAATTTATTTTTTAGTTTATTCAAATCTTACCTTGACAGCATTTCCATGGGCAGTCAGCCCTTCCTGGGCCGCAAAACGCATAATGTCTTCATGGATCGGCTCAAGAGCTTCCCTGGAATAGGAAATAATGCTGGATTTCTTTACAAAATCATCTACGCCTAAGGGAGAGAAAAACTTTGCTGTCCCATTGGTGGGAAGCACATGGTTCGGCCCTGCAAAGTAATCCCCCAGAGGTTCGCAGCTGTGTTCTCCAATGAAAATAGCTCCTGCGTTCTGAATTTTTGTCATGACAGTAAACGCGTCTTTTGTCATAATCTCCAGGTGTTCTGAAGCGATATCATTTGCCGCCGAAACGGCCTCTTCCAGATTGTCGGCCAGAAGGATGTACCCATAATTATCCAAAGACTTTTTGATGATCTCCCGGCGGGGAAGCTGCTGCAAAAAGCCGTCAATTTCCTGGTTGACCCTGCGGGCCAGGGCTTCGGAAGTTGTCACTAAAATCGCGGAAGCCATCTCATCATGCTCTGCCTGGGAAAGCAGGTCTGCCGCCACATAACGGGGATTGGCTGTCTCATCGGCCAAAACCAGGATTTCACTGGGGCCTGCAATGGAATCAATGCTGACAAAACCAAACACTGCTTTTTTTGCAAGGGCCACAAAAATATTTCCAGGACCGACGATTTTATCCACCTTTGGAATGGATTCCGTCCCAAAGGCAAGGGATGCAATGGCCTGGGCGCCACCGGCTTTATAAATCCGATCCACCCCTGCTTCCTTTGCCGCCACCAGCACTGCCGGATTTAACTTCCCATCCCTGTCCGGCGGAGTCGTCATGACAATTTCCTTCACCCCGGCCACTTTTGCCGGCACAATATTCATAAGTACTGATGAAGGATATACGGCTTTCCCGCCAGGTACGTAAACACCGACTTTGCTTAAGGGGGTAAACTTCTGTCCCAGCAAAATTCCCTCTTCAGAGGAATCAAACCAGCTGTAACGGCGCTGTTTTTCATGAAAGGCCCTGATATTCACAAGGGCTTTTCGGATTACGCCTAAAAGCTCTTCATCCACCTGCCCATAAGCTGCGTCAATCTCTTCCTCTGTCACCAGTACATTGTCTTTCTTTACGATACATCCGTCAAATCTCTCTGTATAGGCGAATAATGCCGCGTCCCCGTTTTTCCTGACGTTTTCCACAATCTCATTTACTGTATCCGTATAAGTCCCGTACTGGGAAGGACTTCTTTTCAGCAGAAGCCTCAGAAGATCCCGTTTGGATTCTTCTTCCAGCCTTATGATGTTCATATGGTTTTTCCTCCGTTCCCTGTCAGCAGCGCCCGCATACTGCCGATGATTTTGCTGATACGCTCATATTCTATTTTCATACTGACCTGGTTCACCACCATCCTGGCGGAAAGAGGCACAATTTCTTCCAATACCTCCAGCCCATTTTCCCGAAGGGTGGAGCCTGTTTCCACAATATCCACAATCACCTCTGAAAGCCCCACAATGGGAGCCAGCTCAATGGAACCATTCAGCTTGATAATTTCCACTGTCTGATGCTTCTTATTATAAAAATAATCCTTCGCAATGTTGGGATATTTAGTCGCGACCCGGATCAATTCATGATGGGAAAGTTTATCTTCCGCCTCCCTGGGGCCGCAGACACACATACGGCATCTGCCGATTCCAAGATCCAATACTTCATACAGGCGGCGCCCTTCTTCCAGGAGGGTATCCTTCCCCACGATTCCCAGGTCTGCCGCCCCATATTCCACATAAGTAGGCACATCATTGGCCTTTGCCAGAAAAAAACGAACCTTAAGCTCTTCGTTGACAAAAATCAGCTTCCTGGTTCCCTCCTCTTTCATTTCCTCACAGGGGATACCAATGGCTTCAAAAAGTTCCATGGATTTCCTGGCCATCCGCCCCTTAGCCAGCGCTATTGTCAAATATCTCACGGCGTATCCTCCTTAAGCTCCGGCAAATCTGCTTTCACAACTGTTTTTGAATCTTTTTCCCAGATAAAAAACTCATCCGGTTCCCCGGAAAGATAATAAAGGGTATCCACATGGTTCCTGTCTGCATAAATCCTGTATGCAGACAATGTTTCCCCCTCCTTTTTCCGGATCATCTGAAGCTTTTTTCCATCCTTACGGAAACGGACTGCCAGAGGAATGGCTGTTTCCTCTCTTGTCCTGTCATACAGAAGGATTCCGTCTGTCCCCGATGTCATCACAGGAATCCTTTGCCTGGAAAGGGCAGACATGAGGCCGTCGATGGAAATAGAAAACCCTACGGCCGGCGCATCTTTCCCGAACTGGCGCATGAGGCCGTCATAACGCCCTCCCGACACCACAGGCTCCCCCATGCCAAAGGTGACGCCGCGGAAAATAATCCCTGTATAATACTGAAACTTCCCCAACATCCCAAGATCAAAGGAAACATAATCCGACAGGCCGTAAAGCTTTAAAATCCGCCAGAGGTTTTCCAGGCGCCTCACCGCCGCCTCCATGCGGGGATTTAACGCCAACTCCCCCGCCGTCTCCAAAAGTTTTGCCGGCCCGAACAGTTCCGGCAGTTTAAGGAAGGTTTCTCCAATCCGCCTGTCCAGGTTCTGCTCTGAAACAAGCTCTTCCACGCCAAAAAAATTTTTTTCTTCAATCAGTTCCCTTAAATGGGCTTCTGTCTCTGTATCCAGGCCAGCTTCTTCCACCAGGCCGTTGAAAAATTCCACCTGTCCCACATCCACCTGGAAATCTTTGAGTCCTGCCGCCAGGAGACATTCCACTGTGAGGGCGACCATTTCACCGTCTGCACTGCTGGATTCATCGCCAATGAGTTCCGCCCCCTGTACGGTAGCTTCCTTTAACCGGCCTTGGTAACTGGAATGATTGATAAAAGTGTTCGCCAGATAAGAAAGGCGGATGGAAAGGGGTTCCTCCATAAAATATTTTGCCGCACACCTGGCCACAGGAGGCGTCATATCAGGACGGAGCACCAAGGTATTTCCTTCCCTGTCAAAAAATTTGTACATCTCCCTGGAAGCCACGCTTCCCCGTTCCTTGTTGAAAATATCAAAAAATTCAAAGGATGGCGTCTGCAGTTCGCCGTAGCCATATGACTGAAGCGTCTTCCTGATGCGCCCTTCCACCACCAGTTTTTTTGCATATTCTGAATTATAAATATCCCGGACACCTTCCGGGGTATGGAGCAGTTGTTTCATGGAATTGTCCCCTTTGCACTTTCGTATAGTAACGTGGTAATTAATCATCACACGAAAACCATTATAATTGATCTGCATTTATCTGTCAATTTCTTTTTTCTCCCAGTCTATTCCGATCTCTGCGTCAAATCCTTCTGCAGCATTTCCAGGTAATGAACATATGCCCCATGCCGCAAAGGAATCCGAAATCCCTTGTCCAACTCCCCATAAGTAAAACTCTTTCGTCCACCGTTTTTTCCACGTGTCCAGTAAAAAAGAAGATGGCGGAAAGGCACATAATAAAGTTCGTCCAATCCTGTAAAATAAAGAATAATAAAGGAAACCCCTCCCTGTTTTTCAAAAGCTTCCATAAAAGCCATCTGATGCTCATGGATATTTTGAAGGGGGAATGTGGCGGAGACACATTCCTTCGCATCAAAACAGACGGGAATCCCCTGGACTGCCCCTATATAATCCACCGTACTTTTCTGGTCAAAGTACGCCAGCGTAATGTGGCGGCTTTCCTTATCAATGTTGATGGGTTTTATGGGCGTTGGGATCTTTTGAATCAGGGCCAGCCCGCTGTCCCGGTATTTTTCATTTGTGTGGTTTATGAGTTCCTCCAGAGTCGAACCCCGAAGTCCCCTGGAACCCCAGGTTGCCATAGCCCCTTCCATCCTTTCCTTTTAATATTTCCTCCTCCAGGATCTTTTTTAAAAGATCTGGAAGAGGCGCTTTTACCGTCTTTTCTGAAAGTCCCGCAAGGGGGCCGGACAGTTTCGGAAATTCCATCTGCCAGGCATGGAGAAACTGATAAGAAAGGCCATATCGTTCTCTGTACTGCCGGTTCAGCCTTTCATCTCCATACTTTCTGTCACCAATGACAGGATGTCCCACGGAGGATAAATGGGCTCGGATCTGATGGCTTTTTCCAGTAATCAGTTCTACTTTAAGAAGCGTAACATCCTCTTTTCCTGCTATCGGGGTATAAATGGTACAAATTTCGGAAGCGCCTTTTTGGGGGGCAGGACGGACTATCACCTGGTTAGTCTCTTCATCTTTGGAGAGCCACCCAAAAAGGCGGCCCTCCCGTTCCACTTTTCCTTTTACCAGGCACAGATAATATTTGCGGGCCGTCCGGTCTTTAAACAATGCCGACATGTCCCTGAGGGCCGCCGGTGTCTTCCCTGCGGTAATCAAACCGCTGGTATTCCGGTCCAGGCGGTTACAGACAGAAGGGCGGAAACTGCGGAGGGATTCCTCCGTAACAGTCCCCGCAGCAAGGAGATAACCTGTAAGATATTCCACCAGGGAAATATCTCCCTCCCCCGCCTTCTGGGAAAGCATACCTACCGGTTTATTAATAAGAATCGCCTGGGGATCTTCATATAAAATATCCAGTTCTGTCACAGGAAAAGACTTCCTGTCCTGACTTTTTCTCCTGAAGCCCTCAATGGTTTCATCGGAGAGGAAGAGCTGGATACAGTCCCCCTCTTTCAGCCGCTGGCTCCCGTCACATTTCTTTTTGTTGCAGACGATGTTTTTCTTTCGGAGCATTTTGTAAAAAAAGCTTTTCGGCGCCTCTGCCATATATTTCTGCAGATACTTGTCCAGCCTCTGCCCAGCCTCCTCTTCTTTGACATGAAGCTCCCTCATGAACATCCCTCCTCCGTCTGGCTGCAGATATTACATGGAATAAACCAAAAGATCCTGACGTTTTTTTTCAAAACTTTCCTGCTCTTCAGGTGAAGCCGGCAGTTTCAGCCCCCTGACCCGTTTAAGAAATGCTTCATAATCTGTAAAAATCTGAATTTTTGAATAAATTCCCACACTTTTTAAAAGACCATTGACATCCCGTTCCGTTTCCCTGACGTCCAGTTTTTTCGATGTCGTATAGGCGGCAATCCCCATTTCATGAAAAACACTGGCCTGTATGGGTACTAGTTTCTGGTTGGCTGTGAGAATCATGTCACAGGCAGTTACCTGTCCCCCCGCCGTCTCTGCAAACCGCCTATAGTCCTCTTTTTTGAGGGGAAGCCCTTTACATCTGGCCACAATATTTACCAGAAATGTAGCGGCTGGAATCACTGGGAAAACTGCGCCAATAGTCCAGATACTGGTTCGTTTCCCGGTGGCCAGGTATCCTATCAGCACCGCCCCAAAGGACAGTACCAGACAGATGGCACACAGGAAGCACTGACGCATAAGTTTTTTCTTTCCATAACCATATATTCCCTTTTCCATTTTTTTTCTTATCTCTCCCATTTATCGCATAACATATGAATCTGATCTGCCATCCTGGCCAGGTCTTTGTTGGCCCCGCCTTCGCTCCGGCGGATGATTGCCAGCAGGCGCTCCCCAGCTGCCAGCAGCCGCTCAAATACAAGGCTTGCCTTCTTCGCAGCAGCTTTTTCGTGCTTGATGGGAACAGGCGCTTTTTCCGTAACCCAAGTATCTGCTTTCATATCGTAGACAGAACCACTGAACGGGGCTGCTGTCTCGAAGCCATGTTCCCTTTTCAGACATTCGGCAAATTCATCGCATACATGGTCTTCTCCATGAACCACAAAGACTTTCAGCGGTTTCGGCCAAAAAGCATTAATCCAGGCTAAAAGCCCCACTTTGTCGGCGTGTCCGCTGATACCGTCAAGCTTTTTGATTTCCGCTTTCACCTCAATGGTTTCTCCAAACAGCCGCACTGCATTTGCCCCTTCCAGGATGGAGCGTCCCAAAGTTCCCTTTGACTGATATCCCACAAAAAGCACTGTGGATTCCGGCCGCCACAAGTTATGCTTTAAGTGATGGCGGATACGTCCGGCTTCGCACATGCCGGAAGCCGACAAAATCACCTTCGGTTCCTCATTGAAATTAATCATCTTGGAATCATCGCTTGTCACCGACAAAGTCAGCCCGTCAAATTTAATCGGGTCGATTCCCCTGTTTAAAAGCTCCATGGCTTCTTTTCCAAAGCAGTTGTATTTATATTTATTGAAAATATTAGTCGCTTCCACGGCCAGCGGGCTGTCCACATAAACCTTGAAATTTTCATGGCCCTTTACCATCCTATCTTCTTTAATTTTCCGCAGATAATAAAGCAGCTCCTGGGTCCGCCCTACGGCAAAGGCTGGAATCACCACATTTCCGCCCCGGTCAAAAGTTCTCTGAATCACCGCTGTAAGCTCTTTTACATAATCCACCCGCTCTTCACTGTGCAGACGGTTTCCATAGGTGGATTCCATCACCACGTAATCGGCCATTTCCAGGTAATGGGGACGCTTGATCAACGGCTGGAACCTGTTTCCCACGTCGCCGGAAAATACCAGCTTCCTGGTTTCTTCTTCCTCTGTCATCCAAATTTCGATACTGGCAGAGCCTAACAGATGCCCCACATCGGTAAAACGCAGCCGGATACCCTCGCAGACAGAAACTTCCTCATCGTACTCACAGGGAACCAGGTGTTTAAGAAGCCCCTCTGCATCTTCCATGGTATAAAGCGGCACATATTCGGGGCCTCCGGATCGTTTTGCCTTCCTGTTTCTCCATTCTGCCTCAAATTCCTGGATATGGGCGCTGTCACGGAGCATGATCTGGCACAAATCACAGGTGGCTCTGGTGGCATAAACCTCCCCCCGGAACCCCTGGGCATAAAGGAGCGGTAAAAGGCCGGAATGGTCAATATGGGCATGGGTTAAAAATACGGCATCGATTTCCGAAGACTGGACAGGAATCTCCTGATTCTCATAAATATCCTCTCCCTGTTCCATACCGCAGTCAATCAAAAAATTTTTTCCTGCTGCCTTTACCATATGGCAGCTTCCCGTGACTTCATGATCTGCACCTAAAAAAATCAGTTCCATAAAAACGCCTCCTTACATTTTTTTCTTGGAATGTCGGTTCCTTATGGTTACTTTTTTCTTGTTGGCGGCCCCTGTTTCTCCTTTCTTTGCAGCATTTGCCCTATTCTGTCCTGAACCCCGCCTGCGGCCGTCTGTCCTTGTTTCCTCCTGTCTGTTTCCCCGTTCTGGCCAAATCAGGCATTTTTTTCCATGGCCAATCAAATCTGTACGCCCCGCCAAAACCAGGGCTTCCTCCACCAACTTCCTGTTCCTTGGTGCACGGTACTGGATTAACGCCCTCTGCATGGCTTTTTCATGGGGACTTTTAGGCACGTAGACTTGTTCCATGGTCCTGGGATCCAAACCCGTATAATACATACAGGTGGACAATGTAGACGGAGTCGGATAAAAATCCTGCACCTGTTCCGGCATATGTCCCGTATCCCGCAGATATTCTGCCAGAAGAACTGCATCCTTCATGGTACAGCCTGGATGGGAGGACATCAAGTAAGGGACCAGATACTGTTTTTTCCCCAGCCGCTCATTTATTTTTTTGTATTTTTCCACAAATGCCAGATAGACATGGCTGTCCGGTTTTCCCATCCGCTTTAAAACTTCCGGCGAAAGATGTTCGGGAGCCACCTTTAACTGGCCGCTGACATGATATGCACAAAGTTCCCGTAAAAAAGCATCATCCTGATCTGCCATCACGTAATCAAAGCGGATACCGGACCGGATAAAGACCCGTTTCACGCCCGGGACCGTCCGGAGTTTCCTTAAAAGTTTCAGATAATCCTGATGGTCTACCTTCAGATTCGGGCATGGGGATGGAAACAGGCACTGTCTGTGCCGGCATGTTCCCGATTTCCTTTGCTTATTACAAGATGGTCCTCTGAAATTTGCCGTAGGCCCTCCCACGTCATGGATATACCCCTTAAAATCAGGGGATTTGGTCAAAAGTCCTGCTTCTTTTATGATAGAATTATGGCTTCGCGCCTGGACAATCCTTCCCTGGTGGAAGGTCAACGCGCAAAAACTGCAGCTTCCAAAGCAGCCTCTGTTGCTTACAAGGCTGAATTTGATTTCTGAAAAAGCCGGAATCCCGCCTTCTGCCTCATACATAGGATGCCATGCCCGCATATAAGGGAGGGCATACACATCATCCATTTCTTCTTCTGAAAGAGGCATAGCCGGTGGGTTTTGTACCACATAGCCGCGGCTTCCATATCCTTCTGCCAGCCGTTTTCCGCTGATGGGATCTGTATTTTTGTACTGGATCAGGAAACTTTTGGCATAAGCTTTTTTACTTTCTTTCACCATATCATAATCAGGAAGAAGCTCCCCGTCAAAGGGTTCGTCCAACATTTTCGTCCTGTAGGCAGTCCCCGCCACATAAGTGATGTCAGAAACAGGAATCCCCGCTTCCAGAGCTTCTGCAATCTCCACCATGGAATGTTCTCCCATCCCATAGCTCAAAAGATCTGCCTGGGAATCCATGAGGACAGAGCGTTTCACCTGATCCGACCAGTAATCATAGTGGGCAAGCCGTCTGAGGCTTGCCTCAATGCCCCCGATAATGATGGGAACCTGTTTATATACTTTACGAACCAGGTTACAGTACACCGTCACCGCATAATCGGGCCGTTTTCCCATGACGCCGCCCGGAGTATAGGAATCTGTATCCCGCCTTCTTTTGGAAACAGAATAATGGTTCACCATGGAATCCATATTTCCGCTGCTGACTAAAAATGCAAGTTTTGGCCGCCCAAGTATCTGTATGCTTCTTTCATCTTTCCAGTCAGGCTGAGGGAGCATTGCCACTTTATAACCCCTGGATTCCAAAAGGCGGCTGATGATGGCTGGGCCGAAAGAAGGATGATCCACATAAGCATCCCCGATAATGTATATAAAATCCGGCTGCTTCCACCCCCGCCGCTTCATATCTGCCATACAGACAGGAAGAAAGTCTCCCTTTATATTGCCCACAAATGATTCCCCCATTAACTTATTCCCTAAGGTCAATTTCCCTGTAAGAACTGATAAACGCATCTGCAAGCGCCTCTTTTTCAGCCCTTATCCCCGCAGAATACGCATCTTCCACAGCCCATACTGTCATTCCTGCCCGTTTTCCGGCCAGAATCCCTGCTGGAACGTCCTCAAAAACAAGACATTCCTCAGGATTTGCCTCCAAAAGCCCGGCGGCAAATAAGTATACATCCGGCGCCGGTTTCCCCTTTTCCACCTGACAGCCCACTGTGACGGCAGAAAAATAACCGGAGATATCTAAAGCCTTTGTCACAGCGGTGACAAGCTCCCTGGAATTGCTGGTGGCAATTCCCATGGAAATCCCTTTTTTCTTCAGATAATCCAGAAATTCCCGGACTCCCGGCTTTAAAGGTATCACGTGGCTATACTGGTACATGGCCATCTCGTTCCAGCAGTCCTTAATCTCTGAAAGACTCATGGGAATGTGGAACCGCTCTTTAAAATAAACTGCTGTTTCCGAAAAACTTTTTCCTTCAATATCTTCCTGAAGTCCATCAGGCAGCGTGAGCCCGAACATCCCCAGAAATGCAATGTCAATATCCTTCCACATGCCCATGGAATCCACCAACGTGCCGTCTAAATCAAAAATCACTGTTTTTATGGTTTTCGGTATCTTTATCTTTTCTGGTATCTCAATCATTTCCATCTCCATCCAGGATAATACTTATTTTTCAGGCTCCCGCCGTTTCTCTTGGCAAACCCCAGCGGCCAGCCGTCTGTACAGACCAGGCACCACCCATTTTCGCCGGTACACTCTTCCTCTTTTGCCTCCACCGTTTCTCCCTTCAAATATTTAACCGTCCGGACATCCGCGGAAGAAAAATCCACGGTAGCAGAAAACTCTTCTTTTTTCAGGTACATGGCAAGGGCCTGGGACGGCTCAAACCGCTCTTTTTTCACAGTCCCAAGGTGAAGCCCCGTCCGCAGAAACCTAAGGGGCGGAAGCGTCCCGGGAGAAAGAGGGAGGAGGTAAAGCTCTCCCTGCCGTTCCCAGTAAAACCCCCGTTCTTCCAAAGGCGCCTTGATTTTTTCACGGAACCAGGCAAAGGCCGCGTACTTCTTTAAAAAAGCCTGGTTATTCCTTTGCCGTTCTTTGATCTCTCCACTTTCAAAAGAAAGGAAATCCCCTGTCCCCTTCTTTCGGAATAAAGCTGCAAAATGCCCTTCTCCCTTGACTTTCCAGGGAAACAGCCGGGCAGAAGCTTCATCCCTTCCCACAGTAAAACCATAATCAGCCTTTAAAACAACTTGTTCTGCGCCAGAGGTTTCTTGTAGCAGCCAGGAGACGTTTTCCTCGTCTTCCATTTCAGAAAAAGTACAAGTAGAATACAGTAAATACCCGCCGGGCTTCAACATCTGCCAGGCCAGATGAAGCAGCTTCCTCTGAATGGGCGCGTAATATTCCGGCCCCCTCCTGTTCCATTCGGCGGCCATGGAAGGCTCTCTGCGAAACATGCCTTCCCCGGAGCAGGGCGCATCTACTAAAACCCGGTCAAAATATTCTGGAAAACAGTCTGCCAGCCGTTCCGGCTCTTCGCTGGATACAAGGCAGTTTCCAATACCGAAAAGTTCCAGGTTTTTCAAAAGTCCTTTCGCCCTGGAAGCGCTGATATCATTGGATAATAAAAAACCCTTTCCATCAAGCCTTCCTCCGATCTGAGTGCTTTTTCCACCTGGCGCGGCACAAAGATCCAGCACTTTATTCCCCGGCTCTATGGGGAGCAAAGCCCCCGGCGCCATGGCGCTGGGTTCCTGCAAATAATAAAGTCCCCCATAATAATATGGATGTTTTGCAGGAAGTTCCTGCCCTCCATAATAATATCCATCTTTCTGTGACCAAGGCACTGCTTCCAGTTCTTCCCCAAAAATAGCATGTAAAACTGCTGCCCGTCTCTCAGGCAGCACTTTAAGCGGGTTGAGCCTTAGACCGCGAACCCCTTTTTCTTTCATACACCTTTTGTAATTTTCGTAGTCTTCTTGTCCCAGAAAGTTTTCCATAACTTCCAGGTAACGTGCAGGCAGTTCCATGTTTCTCTCCGCTTTTATTCTGTAAATGTATGCAACCCCTGAACTTTTCGGACGGCAGCCAGCTTATCCAGCCTCCGCCCGAAGTCTTCCAGCTCTTCCAAAGAACCGTTATAGTAAACTTCATAAAATTCATTTTGAATGTTGAGCATGGCCTCCTCATAACCGGCCTCTCCACTATAAAGGTTCTGAAGGTTATTGAGGATATCTGCCACCACCGCCGCCTTCTCCTGAAAAAGCCTCTGGGCATCCACAATTTCATCTCTGATGGCTGACATTTCGCAGTCTAAGGCAAGGACAGCTTCTGCTGCTGTAGAAAGCCGTTTCGCCAAAAGCTCTGGAAGCTCTTCTTTATATTTGTAACGGAGAGAGTGTTCAATGGTCGCCCAAAAATTCATGGCCATGGTACGGATTTGTATCTCCACCTGTATTTTATGGCTCCCACTCATGGTAAAGACTTCATAAAGTACATTGATATGGTAACTGCGGTAACCGCTTTCCTTTGTGTGATTGATATAATCCCTCTCGCTGACGACTTCCATATCCCGCCGGCTTCGGATCAGCCGTACTACCGTATCAATATCTTCAACAAACTGGCAGATAATCCGGATTCCGGCAATATCGTCCATCTGCTCTGTAAACTTATCCAATGGGATTCCTTTTCTTTGGGCCTTCTCCAAAATGCTGGATATCCGTTTTACTCTTCCGTTGACTGCCTCAATGGGGGAATAATTGCCGGACTCCCGGCACTCTTTAATGATATGATTAAATTTAACCACCAGCTCCTGAACCGCCAGATGGTAAGGGGCGAGAGTTTCCCGCCATAATTCAATTCTCATATTTCTCACTCCTGTGCTGCAAAATCACTCCCTATTCGAGTATATCATATTTCTTCACAAATAGGAAATTAATACGCATATTTTACTTTTTTGTTTTCCAGAAACCGGAGAATCCAATAAGGGTTCACCGATAACTCCTCATAATGATCTGTCCGTATATAAATTCCAAAATGCAAATGTACCGCAAAATTCCCCACGGTACCAGGCACTTTACTGTACCCGGAGTCTCCCATAAAACCTAAAAGCTCCCCGGCACAGACTTTTTCCCCCACTGCAAATTCATGGTCATAGCCGCTTAAATGGGCATAATAAAAATATGCTCCGCCAGGGGCACGGATGCCTATGCGCCAGCCGCCAAGTTCCAGCCATCCCACATGCTCTACTACCCCGTCACTGACACTGACCACCGGAAAAAAACCGCTTTCATTTTCCCCGCCCATGAGATCCGTCCCTTCATGGCTCCGCTCCCCGCCATATGTCCGTTCTGCCCCCCAGGAATTTTCATAAGCGTAATTTTCTGACTCCACACTGTCTCCCTGCGGAATAGGGAAATAAACAGCATCAGCCAAAACCGTTTCATAAGCGCTTGAAAGCTTGGCAAATTCCACCGGTTTCTGTTCTGTCATAGCTTCTTTCAAATCATTCCACTTCTGGAAAGTGAGCTGCTTTGGATTTTTTTCTGTCAAATCATATTCTTCCTCCACCATAAATGCACAAATCGCTTCACCAAAAGGAATTCCATGCTCCCGTGACATGGCAGAAAGGGCCTCCAGATTTTTATCCCCGAAAGCCATGGCGCGAAACCCCTCTTCTTCCATTGTGTATTCTCCAAGCTGATAATAAAAAGGATTACCCAGCAAATAATGCAGCATCACAACCAACAAAATCCCGAGAAATATCACTGCCCCACAGGAAAATACCAGACTGTCACGTTTCTTCATGGCACACTCCGGTTCCATTTTTATAAACCAATATGCACTTTTTTTTCTATTTAGTACCTGGCAGTAAATTCAGACACATTTATCTTTCTGCCTGACCACCTGGAGGTATACCTTTTCCCACTTCTTCATACACTTAAAAAAACAATGGACAGAGGATTTCCATGAAAAAGCTTCTGTTTCCCTTTTGTACTCTTTGTCTTTTCTTACTTTGTATCCTTCAGCCCTCAAAGGCTGTGGCAGGCGCCGCTGCCGGTCTGTCCCTCTGGTATTGCACAGTCCTGCCTACACTTCTTCCATGTATGATTCTTTCCAGCTACTTGATTTCCAGTGAACTGGTATATCATCTGCCTCCGGCTCCACTGACCCTGGTGACAGGATGGTTCTGTGGTTATCCCATGGGAGCCAAAACAGTTGCTGATTTATGGAAAAGCGGAGGGATCACCGAAAAAGAAGGAACAAGACTCCTGCTCCTTTGCTGTATGCCAAGCCCTATGTTTTTAACAGGTTTTCTCTGCTTTGGGATGCTCAGGCTTTCTCTCACAGAAGCGCTCCCTTTTTTGGCAGCTCTCTATCTTCCCCCTGTCCTTTTTTGGTTGCCTTTCAGAATCCGGGAAGGAAAAGTCGCCCGCAGGGTTTCCGCCATTCCCACAAAAGAAAATAAACCGCTCCAAATTTTCTTGAATTTTGAAACAGCTATGATGGACGGATTCCTCATTGTCGCCAAAATCGGCGGATATCTGATGCTTTTCACCATGCTGTCCTATTTTTTCCGTTCCTGGATCAGGAACCCTTTTCTGTCCTCCCTGATACCCGGTTTTTTTGAAATGACTTCCGGTATTGCATTTACTGTCCAGTCATGCCTGCCTTCCCCTCTCACTATCGCCCTTTGTTTTTCTTTTGCCGCTTTCGGGGGACTATCCGGTGTCGCACAGACTGCCAGCGTATTGAGGGCTACCCCTTTTTCCGGCCGCCGCTATTTTTTCTTGAAACTTGCCCAGGCAATTATAACCTTCGGACTGGTCATGCTGCTCGCTTTCTTCTTCTGAATTCTGTACATCAAAAAGAAAACGGAGATGCCCCTCTGGCATCTCCGCCTGATTTTTCTCATCCAAGCATATCTGCATTCAAACCGCCGCTGCTTTTCTCTTTCTGGGCTTCCGGCTCCGTCGTCTGGGTATCCTGTACACCCTGGGCCGCCGGCACCTGAAGCTCGCTGCGGTTTCCGCTTACCGTTTCGTAAGAAGACCGAAGTGTTTCCAACATCGTCACATATTTTCCTTCTGTTTGCTCTATGGTATAACTGATAATAGACTGGAGGCTTTTTAGCATGTTATCCGTATAGCGGATAGCCCCCTCTCGGATATTATCCGAATCACTGACTGCATCGTTGACCAGCTGCTGAGCCTGGGCGCTGGCCTGCTCTACCATTTGCTGGGCCTGGGCGCTGGCCTGTTCCGCCAGCTGCTGCGCCTGGGCATTTGTCTGTTCCATGAGATCGCTGGCCTGCTGATATGCCTGCTGAATGATCTCATGGTCACTAAGCATCTCTTCCTTGCTTTTTTCTGCCTCAGATAAGGTCTGCTCTGCCGTTTCTTTTGCATCAGAAAGCAGCTTTTCCGCCTCTGCCCGTGCTCTTCCCAAGATCCCGTCAGCTTCTTCCTGGGCAGAACTTATGATGGCTTCTTTATTGCTGATAATCTTTTGGTATTTTTTTATTTCATCCGGAGTCCGCAGACGAAGCTCCACCAGCAGTTCCTCCATCTCGTCTTTATCCACAATGATCTTTTTACTATTGGTAAATGCCTGAGGTTTACAGCCGTCTATGTATTCTTCAATTTCACTTATCAACTGTTCAATCCTGCTCATCTTTCAGCTCCTCCAAACGAGTTTTCTTATATAAATTTCTCAAGCACCCGCTCTATAATGGCGGCCGGAACAAAAGCAGAAATATCCCCGCCATAATGTGCCATTTCACGGACAATGCTGGAACTTAAATAAGCATATTTTAAATCGGTGGTCAGGAAGATGGTATCCAGTTTCGGACACATAATCCTGTTTGTCTGGGACATCTGCAGTTCATATTCAAAGTCTGTAATGGCGCGCAGACCACGGACTACCACATTCGCATGACATCTGACGGCAAAGTCCACCAGCAGCCCGTCAAACGATTCAATTCTTACATTGGAAAGATGTGAAGTCACTTCCTTTAACATATTAACACGTTCTTCCATAGAAAACAACGGATTTTTTGAGCTGTTATTGAGAACACCAACCACCAGCTCATCTACAATTCTGGAAGAACGTTCAATGATATCCAGATGCCCGAGGGTTACCGGGTCGAAGCTCCCCGGATATACAGCTGTTTTCATACAGTGCCCCTCCCTACAATTCCTTCATGGTAATAAACACATGCTTATTGGTCTTGTATTTTTTCTCACGGATTACAGTAAAAATAGTATCTTCTATCCAGGAAAAATCCGTATCCAGCGCCGCCTCCACAACAATAGTCGTCATATCGTCCACAAGCCTGGAATGTACCAAATGAAGAATCACTTCTTTTTCCAGCCCCTGTCTGTAAGGCGGATCCAGGAAAATAAGATCAAAAACCTCGCTCCCCGATTCATCCAGTCTGCGGATTGCCGTAAGTACATCACATTCCATCAATTCCGCCGCTTCCTTGAGATTGGTAAAAGCCAGGTTTTCCCGGATACATTCCACTGCTTTCCTGTTTTTTTCCACAAAAACGCACTCCCTGGCTCCACGGCTTAATGCCTCAATCCCAATGGCCCCGCTTCCGGAAAAAAGATCTAAAAAACGGCTTCCTCCCACATCTGCCTGAAGTATATTAAAAAGAGTTTCTTTAATCCTGTCTGTTGTCGGCCTGGTTTCCGGCCCTTCCAGTGTTTTCAACGGCAGCCTCCTGGCTGTCCCCGCGATTACTCTCATGCTTTCGTTTCCTCAATTCTGATCCTGATTTTTTTAACTGTTAGAAACCAATATAAACCCGTATTTTCTATTATAGTATGAATTGTTTCTGCAATCAAGTTTTTTTATACTTCTGTTTTCGCCTAAATTGACATTCTTCCGTTCTCTGTATACAATCAGAACAAAGAATCCTAAGGAGGGTTTTTACTTTATAGGTCGCAATTTCCTATAAAGGAACAAAGATCGCACAAAGTACAATCGCCGCATAGGACTCAATTTCCTATAAAGTAAAACAATACCATCAGTTGGCCAGGGCGCCTGTACCCTTGCCAACCGATGGT
This sequence comes from uncultured Lachnotalea sp., assembly GCA_948470255.1. Lineage (GTDB taxonomy): Bacteria > Bacillota > Clostridia > Lachnospirales > Lachnospiraceae > Lientehia. The sequence goes on along the minus strand of CAOKOS010000013.1, from coordinate 98 downwards.
ACTCAGAGCATATATATGGTTCAATAAAGAAAATTTTCTCTGAAATAATGCTCATGTACGGTAAAGAAGCAAGCAACCGAAAACAAGAGATAGACCGC
>CAOKOS010000012.1 GCA_948470255.1 uncultured Lachnotalea sp. | reverse complement strand
GGCAAGCCCCTCCACATATCTTATAGTGTAAACAAACTTTGGAGGATTACCCCATGAGTGATTTGGCTGCAACAAACTGTGGATGCTCTAACGGCTGTGGAACCGGCTTCGGCGGAAACAACATCTTATTCCTGTTACTGATTCTGTGTGCCTGCGGCAACGGCTTCGGCGGTGGTGACGGATGTGGATGTGGTCTTGGAAACCTTGGCTTCGGTAGCGGTGACGGATGTGGATGCCTGATTTGGATTCTCCTTCTGTCCTGCATCTGCGGCGGCTGCTAATGACGCAGTAAAGCGGAAGAATTTCGCTGTACGGGGGATAACATCCCCTGTACAGCAAAAAGGGATGCCCCGTGCATCCCTTTTCTTCTGCCCAATGAGAAGCTTCCACCCTTATACGGCCAAATTTTCACCTGAAAAGATAAATTTTCTTTCTCAGACAGGAAAAAACTGGCTGTAAACCGTATAAAAGTCCTGCTCCTGCAGTTCATAACTTTCCCGGTAATCAATCTCATCCCAGGCATTTTGATTATATTCTGCCGTAACTCCCCTCACGAAAGCATAGTAGTATTCATAAAAGCAATCTTCTTTATGTTTTTTTCCGAGGGCTTCTTTATTTTGGGCCGTTTTAACCTCATCGTAATGATCGACACACCGGATGAGATAAAAGCCCTTTTCCGTCTCCACCAACGGTGACACCTCACCGTCGCCAAGGGCAAAAGCAGCAGCCTCCAATGCCTGTTCCGACTCTCCCCTGGACAATTCCCGTTCAAAAATTTCCGACTCATTTACATTTTTGGCAAGAAGGGAAAAATCCTGGCCTGACTGGGCCTGGTTCAAAATCTCCTGGGCATCTGTACGCTTTTTTTCCCGGGTCGCGGCATCCACATTCTCCGTACTTAGAAAAATCTGCTGTATCGTAATCACCCGAGCCTCGTCTTCACTGATCTCCGTGGAGACATTGGCCGTCAGTTTATCCACCAGGAGGCTTGCTGTATAATAATCCCGGAAAGCTTCTTCTGCCGTTTCCTTATCAATCCCTGTTGCTTTTTTTACAGAATCCGGAAGGCCATTGATATAAATCTCCGCCGCATGGGAAACCCTCAGCTTTTCTTCGTCGTTCAGCTCCACCTCATACTGATCTGCCATTAACGCCATACATTTCATCTTCACAAGAAAATCCTGAAGGTTTTTCTTCATATAGGAGTCAAAAGTCTCGTCCCCTACTTTCACATCCCAGATCCCTGCCCCGTAGCCGTCCTCATACCTGCTTTTCTGGCTTAATACAAATACAAGAGCTTCCTGCTTTGTACAGACCTTTCCCTCCAGGCGGAATAATTCCTCCTCCTTCAGCTTTGAGGCGGAAGAACCCCCCTCTTTTTTCTGGCAGCCGGAGAGAGCCGCCAAACAGCACAACATTACCAAGGCCAGCGCCCTCTTTATCGTCCTTTTCACTGAATTCCCTCCGAATCGACATTATTCTTCCTCAGTATCATACCACAGAAACAGAAATTGCGCTACCTCCCATTTGCTCCTTCTGCACCACAATTTGCCTGTCAATCCGCCTTTTAAGTTCTGATACATGGGAAATAATCCCCACCAGGCGGTTTCCACCTGATAACTCTGCCAGGGTATCCACTGCCTGACGGAGCGCTTCTTCATCCAGCGTTCCAAATCCTTCATCCACCAACAGTGTATCCAAACGAATTCCGCCTGCCGAAGAACAGACCTCGTCCGAAAGTCCCAGGGCAAGCGAAAGCGCTGCCTGAAACGCTTCCCCGCCGGATAATGTCTTTACACTCCGCTCCGTACCATTATAATGGTCTATGACATTCAGTTCAAGGCCGCTCTGGCTTTTATTTCCGGCAGCCCTCATCTGGCGTTTCAACTCATACTGGCCTTCCGACATCACCATAAACCTGGCGTTGGCCCTTCCAATGATACGGTCAAAATAATTCATCTGGACGTAAGCTTCCAAAGTGATTTTTTCTTTGCCGGGAATGGTCCCTCCCGCTGTGGACGAAAGGGCTTTTACCCATTTCCAGCGCTCCTCTGTTTCTTTAAGCTCCCTGTATCCTGCCAAAATCTCCTTTTGACACTGTCTGTTGACAGAAAGCCTCTTCTCTATCTCCAGAAGATTTTCGGAGATCACCTTTAACTCTTCCTGCAATCGTTCTTTCTCTTCCAGCTGCCGGGATATGGAAAAATCATCCAGTTCCAAAATCTGGCGCTCCAAAAGCCCTATCTGCTCTTTTAGTCCGTCTCTGTCCCTTTCCCGGTCAAAATAGGTCTTCTCTGCCTGACGGTAGGCCTCATCCGCCTTTTGAATCTGTTTTGCAATTTCCTCCAGCTGTTTTTCTGCCGCTTCTATATTTTCACAGGATAATCCAGCTTTGATCTGTTTCCATCTGGCCTGCTTTTCTTCAAAAGCCGCCGCCAGGGCCGAAACTTCATTGGCCTTTCTCTGAAACGCCCCTCTTTGTGCCTCCACAGCTCTTTCTTTTTCAGGAATTTCCCGCTCCAGTTGCTCTTTTCTGGCTTTTCGTTTCTCCTCTTTAACGATCTGTTCTCCAATAATACGGAGGTTTTCCGTGGTTTTCTCAAGGAAACAATCCAGATTGTCCTTTAAAGATTTTACCTCTTTCACACAACACGGCGTTTTTTCCAAAAATTCCCCTGGCCAAAGCTTTTCTGACAGCCTTTTTATCTCCTGCCCCCTGGCCCTTTCTTCCGCCTTTGCCGCCCCTGACCGGGCGCTGCTTTCCCGCACCTCCCTACGGGCTTCCTCCCACTTTTCTTCCGCTTCCTTAAGGACTTTCTCTTCCGGGATAGCGTCAGAAACTTTAGCTGGATTTGGATGGACTTCAGAACCACAGACAGGACATGGAACGCCTTCCAAAAGTCCTTCTGCCAGGATTCCCGCCTGTCCGTCTAAAAAAGCTCTGTTCAGCCTGTCATAATCCTCCCTCCTCCGTCCCTCTGTTTCTCTGGATACCAGATAAGCAGCCTGTTCCCTCTCACAATCTTCTGAAAGCTTTTCCCATTGGTTCAAAGCTTTTTTCAATTCCAGGAGATCTCTTCTCCTTGTTTCTTCCTGCTCTTTTTTATTCTTTAACCTTTCTTTTTCCTCTCCGGCCAGTCCAAGAAATTTGATTTCCCCTTTTTCCTCTGCCAGGCCCTCCTCCAATTTTCTTAAGTTTTTTGAAAATTCCGCCAAACTGTCCTCTGCAGCCGCCTGCTCTTTTACTTTTTCCTCCAGCTCTCTTTCTGCCTGCGAGAGTTCTTCATAGCGGGGCAGGCTTTCCCGCAAAGCGGCCAGCTGCTCTTTCCACAAATCCACTTTCCCGCTTTGCTCTTTTCCTCTTTCAACCGCCTGCAGGGCTTCCTGAACCATTTTTTCTGTCTGTAAAAGCTTGGCCTTTGCCTCCTCCAGGCGTTTTCTATTTTTGTCTGTCTCCTCCAGCTTTCCTAAAAGGCGGTTTGCTGACTCCAGTTCTTTCTGCAAAACGGCTTCCTGGGCTTTGAGAATATCCCTGTCTGCCTTATCCTGAAGGAGCAGCGCTTCCAGACTTTCCAAAAGCTCTACCTCTATTCCGGAAACGCTCTCCCTCTTTTCCTCCGCCCCATCCTGTACATTTTTTCCTGTTTCCTCTTTCTTCCAGCAAATACCGGAAATATACTGGGAAAGGCTGTTCTTCTGCTCCCCATACTGCTTTCCCCACTGCTTCTCTTCTTCCTTCAACCTCCGCTCCAGCTCTCTGTAGGGAGCCGTCATAAAAATTTTCCGAAAAATCCCCTTTCTCTCTTCTGTCGGCGCAAACAAAAGCCGAAGGAAATCCCCCTGGGCCAGCATAACGATCTGGGAAAATTGCTCCCTGTCCAGGCCCAGTATTTCCTGCACAGCGGCATTTACCTCCCGTCCTTTTGTGATAATTCTTCCATCAGGATAGAGCAAACTGGCTTCCGCCCGCCTACGGACCATACCTTCACCGCGTTTTGCCGGCCTTTCATATTCAGGGTTCCTTGTCACCTTATAAGAAGACCCCCCATAAGAAAAAGTCAGTTCCACTTCCGTCGGAGTATCAGGGGAAGCATATTTGGAACGGAGCATGGACGGTTCCCTGCTTCTCCCGCTGGCCTCCCCGTAGAGGGCAAAAGCAATGGCGTCAAAAATCGTTGTCTTTCCGGCCCCTGTATCCCCGGTGATCAGATAAAGCCCGGATTCCCCCAATTCTGCCATCGAAATCTCTGTCCTCCCGGCATAAGGCCCAAAGGCAGAAATCACAAGTTTTTCCGGCCTCATGTCTCCTCCTTCCATATGCGGCCTATGAGCCGCTCCACAAACTCTCTCTGTTCCCTGCTCATGGAAGCCCCATTTTGCATCTCAAAAAATTCCCCAAAATTTTCTGCCGGCGTCCGCTTTTCCGATGGCAGCGCAGAGAAATCAGCAACTCCTGCCCTGGTACGCTGATTGTCATAATCCAGCTTCATTAAATTGGGATAAACAGCCCGAAGTCTCCCCACTGCCTCTGGAATATCTTCCTCATCTGTCAGTGTAATATGAAGATAAGCCTCTCTGTCCGTCCCTTCATAATTCTTTCTGTCGGTCAGCTCCATATAAGTGCCGCGTATTTCCCGTAAATCCCGCTTCGGAAACAACGGAATCCGGCTGACAGAACACTCCCCCTTTTTCCCCATCTCAACCACTGTCACAGACTTCCCATGGCCTGCCTCAGAAAAAGAATATTTTAAGGGCGCGCCGCAATAGCATACGTTTCCAAACGCCTGTGGCCTGTGGATATGTCCCAAAGCCACATAATCAAAAGCTTCAAAAACAGAAACGTCCACATGATCTGAACCGCCGACGGAAATTTCTTCCGACTCTGAACGGATGGCTCCCGTGACAAACTGATGGGTAATAAGCACATTCCTGTGTTCTTTTTTAAGCTCCATATGGGAGATGGCGGCCCGGACTGCATCGGTATAAGATTCTATTGTTTCATCCTGGAAAATTTTCCGCGCCTGGACAGGCTTTATGAAGGGAAGCATGTAGACATCCAGAATTCCCAATGTATCCTCAAGGGAAACGGGTATCACCGTCCCGTCATAAACCGGCGACATATGGATACCGCTTCGGTTCAGCAGCCGTGATCCAAATGAAATCCGTTCCGGTGAGTCATGATTCCCGCTGATGACAAAGACAGGAAGTTTTAAAGATGACAGACGCCATAAAAAATCATCAAAGAGCCGCACCGCCTCAGCGGGCGGCACGGCCTTGTCATAAACATCCCCCGCGAGGAATACGCCGTCTGGCGTCTCCTCCCGGATAATCCCGATGATTTTATTTAAAATATCTTTTTGGTCTTCCATCATGGAAAAACCATGAAGCCGTTTTCCCAAATGAAAATCCGATACATGTATAAATTTCATAATGCCTCCCGGACACTTAAACCGCAGGACATTTATTCCACAAGAGCTTTCGTCCCGTGGATTACAAAAGTGTGCGGAACACCTTCAGCGCCCCTCCGTTTTCACAAGTGTCGGTCACATAACGGGCCGTCTCTTTCACTTCCGGAATCGCGTTTCCCACCGCATAGCTGTAATATGCCGCTTTTAACATCTCCACATCATTTTGCTGATCTCCCAATGTCAATGTTTCCTCCGGCGCCACCCCAAAAAATTTCTGATACCAGCGAACTGCTGTCCCCTTATTGACCCCCAGCTTATAGACGTCCAGCCACATGGCTCCTGCTGTACTGGTGGATACAACGCCTTTCCATTTTTCACAGAAAGAGCGGAATGTCTCTCCCGACCTGTGCTTTTTGTCATACACACTCAGCTTCACAAACTCCTCCGGCATGGCGCCCATATCCGCCACCCTGGTGACGTCTTCCTGGTAGCCCTCCACCAGCCAGCGAATCACTTCTTCTTCTTCAGAGTCGGCATACATGACGCCTGCCCCTGTCAAAAAGGGAACCGTATCCTTGATCGTCCGCACATCAGCCAGCAGTTCGTTCAAAAGCTTTCTATCCAGCCCCTCCGCAAAAAGCAGTTCCCCGCAGCGGCCCATGAGGGTCCCATTGCAGGTGGCATAATAAATCCTGTCCCGGAAAGAAGCAAAAAGGCGCTCTGTGCTGATCTGGGAGCGGCCGCTGGCCGCCACAAAATGAATTCCCTTATCCAAAAGCTCCCCTATGGTTTCCGCCAGCTCCCCGGGCAAAGACCTGGAACCATCCTTTACCAGTGTTCCGTCAATATCCGTTACTATCAGCTTAATCATAAAAACTCCTCCTTGTACTTTCTCAAGTATCCATACAGCTTTGACACAGGGAGCCCTACTACATTCTGATAATCCCCCTCAATCCCCTGTACGTATACGGCAAACCGGCCCTGGATCCCATATGCGCCGGCCTTATCCATCGGTTCCCCTGTTTTTATATATTCCCGGATTTCTTCATCGCTCATGGGCAGCACATGGACAACCGTCCTCTGGGAAAAAGTATCTGCTTCCAAACTGCCCTTTTTCAAGACCGTGACCCCAGTATAGACTTCATGGCTCCTGCCCTGAAGGAGTTTCAGCATGGAAAATGCCTCCTCTTCATCCCCGGGTTTTCCCATAACCGCCCCGTCTAAAGCCACCACCGTATCTGCGCCGATGATCACGTCCCCGTCTGAACTTCCCTGAAGGACATTTTCGGCTTTGGCAGCTGAAAGCTCTTCCACAATCTTGTCCGGCTCCTTTTCATGGATGATTTCCTCTCCATTCCCCGGTCTTACCTCAAAAGAAAACCCGGTCAGTGCCAGCAGCTCTGAGCGCCTGGGGGATGCAGAAGCCAGAATTAATTTCCCCATCTCTCTCCTCTTTCCTGAAAACTTTCTTTGATTTCCCTATTATTTTAATGTCGCCAGATATTCCTCAAAGCACACTCCATCCGGCCTGGGTATCCCCAGCTCTTCCGACCGGAGAATACATTTTTTCACAAAGCTCCCCGCTTTTTTTACAGAGCTTGCAAAAGGGAAGCCGTTGACTGCGTCCGCAGCAATGATGGAAGAAAACACGTCTCCCGTCCCTGCCCGTTCTTTTCCCACACGGTGGCTTCTTAAGACCCGCGGTTCTTCCCCTTCCACATAGACCAGGTTGGCCACAAAATCCCCCTGGGGAATTCCCGTTATCACAATCTTTTCCGGTCCTGTCTTCCTGATTGCCTCTGCCATGGAAATCAGTTCCTTCATGGTCCAGTGCTTGTCCGAATAAGGCGTGTCTGTCAAAATACATGCTTCCGTCAGGTTGGGTGTTAAAATATCCGCACATTCTGCCAGCCTTTTCATTTCCCGGCACATATCTTCTGTATAAGTGGTATATGCTTTGCCATGATCCCCCATGATCGGATCCACAATCACAACCGTCCGCTCTGTCTTAAAGTCCCGTATAAAATCCCGGACAATATCAATCTGTTCCCTGGAACCCAGAAAACCGGAATAAATCCCCTCGAATTCCAGGTTAAGCTTTTTCCAGTTTTCGATATATTCCGGCATCTTCGCCGTATAATCGTCAAAAAAATAATGGGGATATCCTGTGTGATTGGAAAAAACCGACGTGGGCACCGGGCAGCACTGAAGCCCCATAACCGATATAATCGGCATAGCCACGGTAATGGAACAGCGCCCGAAACCGGAAATATCATTGATGACCGCAATCTTTTTCTGGTTATTATGCGTCATTGCCATCCTTTGTCCCTCCTGCAAATATTTCAGTCCCGTGATTCGATGTAAACAAGGACGCCCTCTTCAACCTCAATCCGTCCCCGCTCCTCCAAAAGCTCATTACTGATGCCTAAGCTGTTTCCAAACGTAAGCGCCGCCTTTGTTAAAGGATATTTAAACCCGGTCAAAGTAACCCCTTTCACCTGTTCTGTAAAAGGGATCAATGAAATGTAACGCCCCCATATCCTTGATTTCTCGATTTCCAAAACGCCGTCCAGCAAAGAAATACGGTTATAAAAATCCACCATACAGCAGGGAACCTTCCGTTTTAAGGCATGAAAAAGAATCTGCACATTTCCCATGGCGTGATCAAAACGCCTGCCAAGGCCCCCCAGGATCACAATCTGTGAAACCTCCGGCAGGGACAGGGCATAAAGGAGGGCAAGCTCCGTATCCGTACAGTCTTTTTCCGGCTTATGTATCTCAATATGTATCCCTATTTTTTGATAACGGGCAAAGACCTCCGCGCTCACTGTATCAAAATCCCCGACAACAGCATCCGGCATAAGGCCCAACGCCTCCGCTGCCTCCAGGCCGCCGTCTACGGCAATCACATAAGAGGCGCCGTATGTCTTTAAAAATCCGGCAGCAAACGCAGGCTCCACGTCACCGCCGGTCACAATCAAAATCTTCATCTGGATTCCATCTCCGCGAACACATCCATAAATGCCTTTGTATTGGCGGCCACATCGCCGGAAAAGACAGCAGAACCGCCCACCAGAACATTGGCTCCCGCTTCAATGACCTCTTTCGCGTTGGAAGCTTTGATGCCGCCGTCCACCTGAATATCAAGGTTAAGACCGCGGGTTTTCATTTTCTCCCGCAGATCCCTCACCTTCTGCAGGCAATAGGGGATCAGTTTCTGTCCGCCAAAACCGGGATTTACCGTCATCACAAGAACCATATCCAGTTCATCCAGCACATAATCCAGGGCAGAAAGGGGAGTCGCCGGATTTAGTGCAACGCCTGCTTTCTTTCCTGTCGCCTTAATCTGCTGGATTACCCGGTCCAGATGAGTACACGCTTCTGCATGTACCGTAATGATATCCGCCCCGGCCTTGGCAAAAGCCTCAATATAGCGGCCCGGATCTTCAATCATCAAATGCACGTCAAACACCTGATCCGTACATTTTCGTATGGTTTCTATCACTGGCATACCAAAAGAAATCTGCGGCACAAACATTCCATCCATCACATCCAAATGGATATAGCCGGCGCCGGCCTCTGCCGTTTTCCTAATCTGTTCTCCCAGCTTTGTGAAATCTGCTGCCAGGATTGAAGGGGATAAAATCAACATATCATTCTCCTTTTCATCTTCCATAGCGTTTTCTTGTTTTCAGCTCCTCATATAAAACAAGATAATTTTCATATCGTTCTCTGCCAATGACCTCCTCCTCCAAAGCTTTCTTCACCGCGCAGCCCGGTTCTTTCCCATGGACACAACCTTGAAAACGGCACCCACCTTCAAATGGCAGAAATTCTGGATAATAAAACCGCAGCTCCCCGCAGGAGATCTGCTCCAGTTCCAGAGAGGAAAACCCCGGCGTGTCCAGCAAAAAGGTATCCTCCCCCACGCAAAAAAGCTCTGTGTGCCTGGTGGTATGGCGTCCCCTCTTAAGCTTCTCACTGATCTGCCCCGTTTCCATGGAAGCCTCAGGATAAATAAGATTCATCACTGAAGATTTTCCCACACCGGAAGGCCCGGCCATCACCGTAGTCTTCCCTTTAATCAGTTCCTGAAGTTTAAAAAGGCCCTCTTCTGTGTAAGTACTCACCTGGTGGACAGGATAGCCCGCCTTTTTATAAACAGCTGCCAGACGTTCTCCGCAGGCCTTCCCCAAATCCATCTTATTAAAACAAATCTGACATGGAACTTCCTGAAATTCCATCATAACAAGAAACCGGTCCAACAAATTTAAATTGGGTTCCGGTTCCTTTACTGCAAAAATCACAAGGGCCTGGTCCACATTGGCACAAGCCGGACGAATCAGGCTGTTTTTCCTGGGGAATATCTCTGTGATATTCCCCAGGCCCTCTTCCTCACTTAAAACCTCCACAGCCACATGGTCTCCCACCATGGGCTTTAGATTCCGGCTGCGGAAAATCCCCTTTGCCTTACACTCATAAACTTTATCATGGCCGTCATGGACATAATAAAAACCCGCAATTCCTTTAATGATCTTTCCTGTTTTCATCGCCAACTGCCACAGGCCGCCATTAAGGGGCCGCTCCGCCGCTTTCTTCTCCTGCCGGATTCTCTTCCGGTCCCGGAGCGGCAGGTGTCTCAGGAGGAGCCTGTGTTTCCGGCGGCGTCTGTGTTTCCGGCGGCGTCGGGGCAGTGGTTTCCGGTTCAGGTCCCGCGCTCACATAAATTTCCACAGTGGTCCCGGCCTCTATCTTTGTCCCCGGCGTCACATCGGCATCAAAGATAAGCCCTGCATCCATATTACTGTGGAGCCGTTCTGGATACACAGCAGGCACCAGGCCGGCATTCTGAATCATAGCCACTGCATCCGCCTCACTGCGCCCGATTACGTCCGGCATCCTGACTGACGTATCTTTCTTGCCACGGCTGACTACAAAACTGATGGAGGTCCCTATTTCCACCGTACTTCCGCTTCGGATGGACTGGCTCATGATTTCCCCTTCATCATAATCGTCGCTGTAGTCTTTTGTAATGCTTCCCACTTCAAGATTCGCATCTTTCAGATCCTGTTTTGCCCTGTTCTCTGTCTTTCCCAGAAGCTGCGGAACCTCTGTCGTCTTCGTTTCCTCGCCCTTGGACAAGTACACCTTTACCTTATCACCAATGGTGGCAGGAGTTCCCAGGCCGGGGCTTACCTTTGCTACCAGCCCCTCTTTTACAGTATCACTGTAAATCTCATCAAATTCCACATCTAATCCCGCATCCCGGAGAGCTTTTAACGCCTGCTCCCTGGTCATGCCGATCAAGTCGTCAGGTACCTCCGTCTTTGTGGAGCCTTTGCTGACTGTCACCTTGATCACTGTATGGCGGCTCACAGATGTCCCCTCCGGGAATTCCTGCTCCATGATCTCGCCATCTTCATAATCTCCCGATTCGCTGTAGGAAAGCTTCATTTCCAAATCCAGCGGTTCCAATACCTTCTCCGCCTCATCTAAAGTCTTTCCCAAAAGGTTGGGCATAAGCACTTCTGTTCCCGCAGATTCCTCTGTCGAACCTGTTTCCGTCTTTCCACTTCCAGAAAACTCAAACCACCCGAAAGTTTTTCCCATAATAAACAAGGCAAGGAGCACGATAACAACAGCCACGGCAATCCCAATGATGGTATAAATCTTTTCTGACCTGCGGCCTTCCTCATCCTCATCATCTTCATCGTCTGGAAGCATGTCATCCTCCTCATCATAATCCAGCTGATAACGCGCCTCTTCCTCTTCGTCGTCATAATACCTGTCATAATCACTGTCCAGGGCCTCTGTTTTATCCATATCCCGCCCCATAGCAGCCCCATTTCGGATCTGGCTCACCTCATCTTTACTCATCACCCTGGTGGGGCCGTTGCTGTTTATGGAATTCATATGGACGAAATCTTCATTGGGAGTCATAAGGGCCTGCTTTAAGTTCCCAATCAGCTCTGTCACCGTCCGGTAACGCATCTCCGGCTTTTTCTGGGTACATTTCAACACAATCTTTTCCAGGCTGACCGGAATCATCGGCTCATATTTTCTAGGCGAAACCATTTCCGCCTGAATATGAAGAAGAGCCACGGATACTGTAGAATCCCCCTCAAAAGGCACCCGCCCGGTAAGCATTTCATACATAGTAATGCCCAGGGAATAAATATCACTTCTCTCATCGCAGTATCCACCCCTGGCCTGTTCCGGAGATATATAATGGACAGACCCCATGGTACTGGACGTAATGGTTTCACTGGTGGCCGCTTTGGCAATACCAAAATCCGTAACCTTTACTTTTCCATCCCTGGAAATCATAATATTTTGCGGTTTGATATCCCGGTGGACAATATGCTGTGCATGGGCCGCTTCAATTCCCTGGGCCACCTGCATGGCAATGCCAATGGTTTCCCGAATCTCCAGCTTTCCCTTTTTAGACACATAAGTCTTCAAAGTAATACCTTCCACCAGTTCCATCACAATATAATGGATATCACCATCATCGCCCACATCAAATACATGAACAATATTGGGGTGGGACAGACAGGCTGCCGCATGGGCCTCTGTCCTGAATTTTCCGATAAAGGACCGGTCTGAATTAAACTCCTGCTTAAGGACCTTGATTGCCACATCTCTGTTGAGCCTGTGATCCCTGGCCCGGTACACCTCCGACATCCCGCCAGAACCGATCTTTTCCAGGATCTCATATCTCTCTCCCAGAAACATTCCTAATCTTACCATTCTCTCACCTCATCGTCAGACAGCCGGAACAGTACAACTGCAATATTATCCCTGCCGCCGTTTTTATTTGCCTCTTCGATCAAATCCCCGCAAACCTCTTTCAGGCTTTCCCTGCCTGCCACAAGTTCTCTGATGGTATCGTCGGGAACCATATTACTCAGCCCATCCGAACACATAAGCACTGTATCGCCTTTTTCTAAATTCACCTCGAAAAAGTCAGCAAATACATCCTTTTTTGCCCCGATAGCCCTCGTAATAATGTTTTTATGCTCATGATAAGCATCGCTTCCCCGTTCCATCTCCCCCTTTTGAATCAATTCCTCCACAAGCGAATGATCCCTTGTAATTTGCCGGATATCCTCTTTTCCGATCACATACAAACGGCTGTCCCCCACATTTGCCACGCAGAGGACCCTTCCCATGGTGCAGGCTGCCACCAGAGTCGTACCCATACCCGCCAGAGCCGTCTCCTCCGATGCCTTCGCAAGGATCAGGCTGTTCACCTGCCGGATACTTTCATTTAAAATTGTGATCGGGTTGTTTCCCTCAGCTTCTTCCACCAGCCTCACCAGATTATCTATGGTATACTTTGATGCAAAATCACCTGCCTGATGGCCTCCCATTCCATCTGCCACGAGAAACAGATTGGGAATATTTCCAACCGGATAGGTTGAATAATACACTGCATCCTGATTAATCTGTCTTTTCCTCCCCCGGTCGGTTGTTGCGTAGGCCTTCATGGTCTATCCTCCTTCTGCCTGAACAGATGCCTTCTATGGACGCTTTTCCCTGTAACTACGCCTCAGCTGCCCGCAGGCCCCGCTGATATCACGTCCCATTTCTCTTCTTATAGTAGCATTAATCTCATTTTTTTCAAGTACATTTTTGAAATCAGCCATGGCCTGACGCCCGGAACGTGTATACTTCCGCTCTTTTATGGGGTTTACAGGAATCAGGTTCACATGGCAGCTCCTTCCCTTCAAAAGGGCCGCCAAAGCTTTTGCCTCCTCTTTTGTATCATTGACACCAGCCACCAGACTATACTCGAAACTGACCCGGCGCCCTGTTTTTTCAAAGTAAGTGTCGCAGGCGGGAAGTACCTCTTTTAAACTGTATTTTCTGGCAATGGGCATAAGCTCCTGCCGCTTTTCATCATTTGGCGCATGGAGGGAAAGCGCCAGCGTAACAGGAAGTTTTTCTTCTGCCAGGCGGTATATCCCCTGGGGCAGGCCGCAGGTGGAGACTGTAATATTCCTGGCACTTAACCCCAGGCCGCGTTTGTCTGTCACCAGTCTTAAAAACTTCACCACGTTTTCGTAATTATCCATAGGTTCACCGGAACCCATAAGTACCACATTGGAAACCCGCTTTCCCATGAGCTTCTGCATCCGGTATACCTGCTCCAGCATTTCCGCCGGTGTAAGCCCTCGCACCAGGCCGTCCAGGGTGGAGGCGCAGAAACGGCAGCCCATCCGGCACCCCACCTGGGAAGAAATACACACACTGTTCCCATGATGGTATTCCATCCAGACACTTTCGATGACATTGCCATCAGCCAGACGAAACAAATACTTTCTAGTTGCATCAAATTTGGAAACAAGAACCTCCACCGGTTCCAGGACTGTAAGGGCAAATTGCCGGGAAAGGCTCTCCCTAAGCCCCAATGACAGGCTGGTCATTTCTGAAAAATCCGCCGCCTGCTTTTCATGGATCCAGGAAAACACCTGGCGGGCCCGAAAGGCTTTCTCTCCCATGTCCAAAAAAACGGTTTCCAGCTCCTCAAAACTCAGTGATTTGATATCCCCCTTATGTATTGCGGGCTTCTCATAACAAGACTTTGTTTCTCCTGAACACTGCAATAAAGAATCCATCTGTCTCCCTTTCCCCCGGCAAAAGCTGAAGCCATCCCCTATCGCTTCCTTCCGTCCGCTCCCCTTCCCCAAAAAAGCGTTTCGGAAGAATCTTCTTTAAGTCCACCGGCGTAAATGGAAAATGCTTTATAAACCATTGGGCATTTTCCCGGTTTTCCGAAGGGAACACCGTACAGGTGGAAAACACCAGCCGGCCTCCCGGTTTTACATACTGCCATACCACACTCAAAATTTTTCTTTGAAGGGCAGAAAGTTCTTTCTGCTGCTCTTTCGTTATTTTATACTTGATATCGCCCTTCCGTCCGATAATCCCGAGGCCGGAACAAGGCAGATCCGCCAAAACCACGTCGGCTTTCTGAATCATCGATGCATCTGGGGCCAGCGCATCCCATACTTTTACTGAAATATTGGAAAAACCGCTGCGTTTTATGTTCTCTTTGATAAGCGCTGTCTTTTCCGGCGTCAAGTCTCTGGCCTCCACATGGCCTGTTCCCATAAGAAGGTCTGCCGCATGAAGGCTTTTGCCTCCCGGAGCCCCACAGACATCCAACACAAACTCCCCCTGTTTAATCCCTGCAGAAAGCCCTGCCAGCACAGAACTGATATCTTGTACCTGCAAAAGCCCTTCCTGAAAAGCTTTTGTTTCCGAAAGGCTGTCATATCCTTCCAGTAAAAGAACACTTGGAACATCTTTTACACTTTTTACACCAATCCCCTGTTCTTCAAGGCTTTTCACAATCGCTTTCAAAGAGGCCCTGCTTAAATTGCACCGGACTGAAAGAGGCCTGGCCGAAAGACCGGCGGCAAGTATCTGCTCCGTACGTTCCTCCCCATACTCTTTCAAAAGTTCTTCCGTAATCCATGGCGGCATGGAATAAACCACCTTTGCCCACTGGGAAAAACTATCTTCCCTTTTAGGGTAAGAAATAAAAGCATACTGCCTTGCTACATTCCGAAGCACACCATTCACAAAGCCCTTTAAAGAACCAAACCCCCGCTTTCCGGCCAGCCGCACCGCTTCGTTTACGGCAGCCCTGTCCGGGACAGAGTCCATATATTTGATCTGATAAACACCCATCCGCAAAAGTTCCCTGATCAAAGGCTTCATTTTTGCAGTCTTTAACCTGGAAAAACAGTCAATCACATAATCCAGCTCATAAAGCCGCTCCACACAGCCTTCCGTGAGACAGGTGAGAAAAGCCCGGTCCCTTTTAGAAAGCTCCCCATGGGCATCTAAAGCCTGCTTCAATACCACATGGCTATACTTCCCCTTTTCCAGAATGTCCACCAAACAGTCCAGGCTAAGCTCCCGTACGTCAGTCACGTCTTCTTCCTCCAAAAAGGATAATCAGCCGGAGAAGCTGCAGCATGGCAGAAAGGGCGCCTGCCACATAGGTCAGCGCCGCCGCTGAAAGCACTTTTCTTGTTTTCGCCGCTTCATCCCCGTAAAGAATCCCGGTATCCTGAAGAAGTGTAAGGGCACGGCTCGATGCGTTAAACTCCACCGGAAGGGTAATCAGCTGAAATAATACAGCCAGAGAAAAGCAAAAAATCCCAATATTCACCAAAATCGAATAACTTCCTCCCCTGGCGCCAAAAATCAATCCCGCAATAATCAGGATCATGCTGACACTGGAGCCAAAATTGGCCACAGGCACAAAAGCAGTCCTGAGCCTTAAAGGAGAATAACCCACCTCATCCTGAATGGCATGGCCGCACTCATGGGCCGCCACCCCGATGGCCGCCACGGAACGGCTTCCGTACACAGACTGGGAAAGCTTTAAAGTTTTATCCCTGGGGTCGTAATGATCTGTCAGGTTGCCGGATACCGGAAGCACTTGTACTCCGTATATGCCCTGGCTGTCCAATAAACGCCTGGCGGCTTCTGCCCCCGTCATACCGGTGCGGCTCATCACTTTTGAATATTTGGAAAAAGTGGTCCTCACCCTTGCCGAAGCAATCATACAAATCACCATTCCCACCAGCACTAAAATCCACGTGGGGTCAAAATAGTAACCGTATCCATAGTAATAAGGCATATCTTATCCCTCCATTCTGTCCCCTGTTTTCAGGGGATACCCACGCAGGAATGCTCCTGCATCCATCCGCTTCTTCCCTTCTAGCTGCAGCTCCTTTACCGCCAGAAGCCCTTTCCCTGTCTGAATCAAAATACGGTCTTTTGTAACGGCAGCCACTGTACCAGGCTGACAGCCTTTTATCACTTCCCCGCTTTCCCCGTCACAAACCTCCGCTTTCCAGAACTTCACCGTTTTTTTTCCGAGATATCCGTAGGCGCTGGGCCACGGGGAAAGCCCCCGGATCAGACGTTCAATGGAAACCGCATCCATGGACCAGTCAATCCTTCCAAGAGATTTTGTCAATATTTTTGCATAACATGTTTCTCCCGTTTGAGGCGTCCTTCTCAAAGTCCCTGCTTCAAGCCCCTGCAGAGTTTCCAAGATCAGGGGGCCGCCGGCGGCCGCCAGCTTATCATGGAGGCTTCCTCCTGTCTCATCCTCTGCAATGGGCACTACGGTTTTTAAAAGCATGTCGCCGGTATCCAGCCCTTCCTCCATATACATCGTAGTAATCCCCGTCTCTGTTTCCCCGTCAAGGATCGCCCACTGGATGGGAGCCGCTCCCCGGTACTTGGGAAGCAGGGAAGCATGGATATTGATACAGCCGTATCGGGGAAGCTCAAGGACTTCTTTTGGAAGAATCTGTCCAAAAGCGATTACCACAATGGCATCCGGGTTTATTTCTCTTAACTGTCTCCAAAATTCTTCATTGCCCTTGACCCGTTCCGGCTGAAGCACCGGGATCTTATGGGTCAGGGCCGCTTTTTTCACCGGCGTCCCCTGCATTTCTTTTCCCCGTCCCCTGGGCTTGTCAGGCTGGGTGACGACTGCTTCCACCGTATGTCCTCCAGCGAGAAGCGCCTCAAGGGCCGGAACCGAAAACTCCGGCGTTCCCATAAACACCAGTTTCATAAACCTTTCCTCCATCTTCCAGTATACTCTGTTTTTCTGCAAAAGCTGCACTTTTCACACATTTTTAATAAAATTTTAAGCGCCTTCCCCTATAAAGAGCAGATGGCAGCCTGTTTTCTTCATCATTCTTCCTCGTCTGACACATCTGTCAGTTCCCCTTCCACCAGTTCCACATAAAGTTTTCCATCTAGATGGTCACATTCATGGCAAATGGCCCTGGCTAAAAGCTCTGTTCCTGTGATAACCTGCTCCTCCATATTTTCGTCTAAGGCTTTTACTGTCACTTCATTGGGCCTGGTAACGATTCCCTGTTTCCCCGGAACGCTCAGGCACCCTTCCGCCCCTGTCTGCTCTCCTCCCGTCTCCTGAATCACCGGATTAATCAGGACGATGGGGCCGTCACCCACATCAATAGTGACAATCCTTTTCAAAATCCCCACCTGGGGAGCTGCCAACCCTACCCCTTGCGCTTCATACATGGTATCCAGCATGTCCGCGATCAGTTTTTTCGTCCGCGGTGTCATCCTTTCCACTTCCTTCGCCGTTTTCGTCAGTACTTCATCTCCGATTTCCCGGATTGTTCTAAGCGCCATACCGCCACTTCCTTTCCACTAAAATTGTATTATTACTCCTTTTATTCCATATCAAACTGATATAAAACACCCTTGTCCCACGAAAGCGCCTCCAGCTGCCCCATAAGTTCCAAGAGAGGCTCTTTCTCTTCACATTTGGCGTAAAATGTGTACCGGTACATATCATTAATCTTTGATACAGAAGCTTTTGCCGGTCCCACCAGCTCAAGGATGCCATCCTCATTTACTGCCTCCGCCTGCTTTTTTACCAGACCAGCCATATGGAGCGCTGTTTCCTCCTCCTTGGAAGTAATAAGAAGAGAAAGCATCCGGTAAACAGGAGGATAACAAAGCAGCTTCCGATACAAAATCTCATGCCAGTAAAATCCCTCATAATCCTGGCTGGCGGCAGCCTCCACACTGTAATGATCCGGTGAATAGCTCTGAATCACCACATGGCCGGGAAGCCTGTCCCTGCCGGCCCTGCCGGCTGCCTGGGTTAACAGGGAAAATGTCCGCTCTCCCGCCTCATAGCCGCCGGAATACAGGGAAAGATCAGCCGCCAAAATCCCCACCAACGTCACTTTTGGAAAATCATGTCCTTTCACAATCATCTGAGTCCCAATCAGGATATCCGCCTTTCCATCAGCAAATGCCGATAAGATGGCGTCATAGCTTCCCTTTTTTGCAGTAGTATCCATGTCCATCCGAAGGATTCCCGCTTTCGGAAACATGGCCCTCACCAGGGCCTCCACTTTCTGTGTTCCAAAACCTGCAATATATCCAGAACCACAGGAAGGGCACCTCTTTGGAATGGGGATTTCATAACCACAATAATGGCATTTAAGGGTTCCATCCCTGTGGGCTTTCAAGCTTACATCGCAGTGAGGGCATTTCACAGCTTTTCCACAGGAACGGCAAGAGACAAATCCGGCATATCCCCTTCGGTTTAAAAACAACAAAATCTGTTCACCCCGCCCCAGGGTCTTTTCCATCAACTCCGTAAGCCTCCGGCTGAAAATCCCTCTGTTTCCAGCCTTAAGCTCCTCCCTTAAATCAACGATTTCCACTGCCGGAAGCGCACTGGCCTCCCTGGCCCGTTTTTTCATCTGAAAAAAATGATACGCCCCGCTCTGCGCTTTATAATAGGAAGACGCCGAAGGGGTCGCCGACCCCAGTACCGCCACGGCCCCCGCCAGGCGGCACCGTTCAATGGCAGTGTCCACGGCATGATACCTGGGAACTGTTTCACTTTTATAAGCTGTCTCATGCTCCTCATCAATCACCACAAGGCCCAAGTCTGGAAACGGTGTAAAAAGAGCGGAACGGGGGCCAATCATAATATCCAGTTCCCCTCGTCTTGCCCGCTCCATCTGATCGGACTTTTCTCCCGCCGACAGCCGGGAATGGACAATAGAGACTCTGTCCCCAAACTGACGGTAAAACCGCATCACCGTCTGCCAGGTCAAAGCAATCTCAGGAATCAGCACGATAGCCTGTTTTCCTTTCTCAATCACATGGCGGATCAATTCCATATAAACTTCTGTCTTCCCGCTTCCTGTAATCCCATGGAGGAGGCAAGGCTTCCTGTCCCCTTCCCAGGCCTGCCAGATACCGGAAACCACCCTCCTCTGCTCCTGATTTAGGCAGACACTGGCTCCCCCCGGCGAATTGTCCTTCACCGGATTCCGATAACTGCTCTCCGTCTCCAGCCTGCATACCCCCTCTGTGAGAAAAGCTTTAAAAGAGGCCGGGGACACCCGGAGTTTCTGCACAACCATTTCGTAAGGCAGGACACAGTCCTCCAAAAGAGCCTCCAGAAACCGCACTCTTGCTTTCTGGTTCTTTTTCCGGTACAGGGAAAGAAGCTCCCTACATTCCTCTTCCCCGGCGCTTCTCACCAGATACCGTTTTTGGGCAGTCTTAACCTTCCGCTTTACCGGCAGCACCGTCTTTAACGCCTGTATCATGGTGGAGCCATAATGTTCCTTCATCCACGCGGCCAGGCAAATCAGCTGGCCCTCAATGGGTATGCTGTCCTCACAAATCGATGCTATTTTTTTGATTTTAAGGGGGTCATAATCCGTTTTCTCTGAAAAGCCGACAATATAGCCATCCTGCAGACGGTTTCCCTGTCCAAATGGCGCCCGGATTTTCATTCCCAGAGAAACCTGCCCTGACAATTCTTCCGGTATTTCATACTGAAAAATCCGGTCCACCGCCGTATGAGTAATGTCAATAATGACATCCGCATATGGTTTTAACATATGTTTTTATTCTCTTTCCGTAAAAAATATCCTGACTGTCCCAGGAATCTTATGGTTCCTTTAAAGCTCCCACAAGCTCGCCAAGCCTTATACCGTTGGATCCTTTAAAAAGCAGAAGATTTCCCCCGCCGGCAAGGGTTTTCAAAAATGGAAGACTTTCTTTCTTGGTGGTAAAAAAACGGGCCTCTGGGCTTTTTATTCCTTTATCGGCCTGCACTTCCAGGAATCCATTTCCGATTTCCACCGCCAATTCCCCAATACAGACAAGGCAGTCTATGGAAAGCCCCGCTGCAAACTGCCCCACTTGACGGTGGAACATCCGGCTGTTTTCCCCCAGTTCCAACATATCTGCCAAAACTGCAATCTTGTTTCCCTGAGATTCCATTCCGTCAAGAACCTCCAGGGCTGCCCTCATGGAATCCGGGCTTGCATTATAAGTGTCATCAATAACCGTAAAATCTGAAAGGCGGTAAATCTGCTGCCGGTTTTTAAACCCTTCAAAATTCTCCAGGGCCTTTGCCGCCCGTTCCATGGAAATTCCATGAAGGGAAGCCGCCGCCAGAGCCGCCAGCGCATCCATAACCATGTGTTTTCCCATGGCAGGAAGCCGTACCGTAATCTGTTCTTTATCACTGACAGCCGTAAACTCTGTACCGGCGCCAGTCAGCTTCACCTGCTTAGCCCGGTACTGGCAGTTGTCGCCAAAACCATAAAAAATCCTCTGAAACCCACAGTCTGCCGGCACTGTTTTTAAATACTCATCGTCTCCATTGAGAATCAGTGTACCTCCCGGCTTCATGAAAGAAGTGATTTTAAGCTTTTCTTTAAATATATTCTCCATAGTCCCCAACTGCTCAATATGGGCTACGCCGATATTTGTAATAACAGCCGCCAAAGGCTGTGCCAGGGAAGAAAGAAGCTCCATTTCCCCAAAATCACTTATGCCCATTTCTAAAACCGCCAGCTCATCCTTTTCCCCCATCTCGGTCATGGTGACAGGAAGGCCAATATCACTATTAAAATTTTTTGAAGTCTTAAACACACGAAAACCTGCCCCAAGGCCAGTCGCTATCATTTCCCTGGTGGTGGTTTTTCCCACGCTTCCCGTGACGCCGATCACAGGTATGCCTATCCTCTCTCTATAATCCTTTCCCACCGCCTGCAGCCCTTTCAGCGTGTCTTCCACCTGAATCCAGGCCGCCCCGGGAAGCGGTTTCATATCCCTGGAACAAAGTACGGCCTTCGCCCCATTTTCTATGGCCTGCGCCAGATAATCATGGGCATCAGAGCGCTCCCCGATCAAAGGCACAAATAAATCCTTCCCTTTCATTTCCCTGGAATCAATACTGACATTCTCAATCCGTGCGTCAGGATCTCCGGCCAAAAGCCTGCCTCCCGAAGCCCTTACAATATCTTTTACTGTTGTCTGCTCCATCTTTTATCCTCTCATTTATAGATCAGCAGCGCCGCTTTTGCTTCCCCTCTGTCTGAAAAAGGGACACGCCGCCCTTCTGTCTCCTGGTATTCCTCATGGCCTTTTCCAATGATAGCTATGATATCCCCCAGCTTTCCATGGCGGATGGCATATCCGATGGCTTCACGTCTATCCGGGATTACCACATAATTCCCGCCGCTTTCCTTAATACCTTCTTCAATGGCTGAAATAATATCTGCAAGTGGTTCATACCTGGAATTGTCTGCCGTTACAACGGAGATATCCGCCCATTTTCCCGCTGCCCTGCCCATCCCAATCCGGCGGATGGGGGAGCGGTTTCCCCCGCAGCCAAATACACAAATCAGGCGGCGCGGCTCATAGTCTTTCAATGTCTTCAAAAGATTCTCCATACTGCTTTCGTTGTGTGCGTAATCCACGATCACCCACAAATGGCCGCTTCCAGAAACCACCTCCATGCGTCCGGGCACCTGAACCTTTTCAAGGGCTTTTGCCGCTATCCCTGCAGCCACGCCCAGTTCCGAAGAGGCGGCAATGGCAGCAAGGCTGTTTCGGATATTATATTCTCCCGGCAGCGGCAGAAAAACAGTTTCCGAAGCCTTCCCTTCCAGCCGGTATTCACACCCCAACATCCGGCTGTCTTTGTAACGGGCCGGCTCCGCCGCCCGGTAGTCCCCTGCCGAAATCCCATAAGTCACCAGGCGGCAAGAAGCCCTGGCCGTCATATCCCCGGCCCACTTGTCATCCTGGTTAATAATCCCTGTATCACAGTTTAAAAACAAACGGCTTTTCTGATACAGGTAATCCTCAAAATTTTCATGCTCACCCAGACCAATATGATCCGGTGAAAGATTAGTAAAAATCCCGCAGTTAAAATGAAGGTCAGCCACCCGCTCCATTTTTATCCCCTGGGAAGATACTTCCATCACCACGTGGGTACAACCGGAATCTTTCATCTTCCGAAGAATCCACTGCAGCTCATGTGCTTCCGGAGTCGTATGGGAAAGCGAGTATTTTTTTGTTCCGATAAACGCTCCGTTGGTGCCAATCAGGCCTGTTTTATGGCCTGCCGCTTCTAAAATCCCCCGGAGCATATAAGCAGTTGTAGTCTTTCCCTTTGTCCCTGTCACTGCCACCGATACCATGGAGCGGAGAGGGTATCCGTAAAAAGCGGCCGCCAACGGTGAAAATGCTTTCCTTGTGGAGGCTGCCAACACAAGGGCCGGTTTCTTCTCAGACTTTTCCGAAAGTTTCTTTTCCAGTCTGGCCGCCTCTTTGCTGCCCTCCTCCATCACCACTGCCGAAGCTCCCCGCTCTATGGCTTCCCCGGCAAATTCGTGGCCGTCCCGCCCGAAGCCAGCCATACAGACAAACATATCTCCAGGCTTTACTTCCCTGGAATCACAGGTGATCCCTGTCACTTCTGTCTGGGCGCTTCCCCTGATCCGCACATATCCCACATGGGACAGCAAACCACTTAATATCATGAATATCTCCCCATAAAATCTTCTTCCTTTATCCTATGCGGAGGTTTCCTTCCTTGACAGGAGCCAGAAATCTGCCCGCTATTGTTCAAGCAGTTCTTCAAACTCCTCCCTTGTCATCAATACTTTTCTAGGTTTTGTCCCTTCTTCCTCGCCGACCACCCCTGCCTCTGCAAGCTGATCCATAATCCTGGCGGCCCGGTTAAAGCCCACCTTAAAAGCCCTTTGAATCATGCCAATGGAACCCTTTTCTTTTTCTATTAAAAAGCGGCCCGCATCCGCAAAATAAGCATCCCTGTCCCCTCCGCCTGCACTTTCCAGGGCAGACGCTGTACTCAGGCGGTTTTCCACTTCCTGGCTATACTGTGTGTCCGTATTCTCCGTCAGGAATTTCACCACATCTGACACCTCGCCGTCGGAAATAAAAGCGCCCTGGACACGGACTGGTTTCTGATAACCGGAAGGATAAAACAGCATATCGCCTTTCCCCAAAAGCTTCTCCGCCCCATTCATGTCAATAATGGTTCTCGAATCCACTCCTGATGATACGGAAAAAGCAATTCTGGACGGTACATTTGCTTTAATCAACCCTGTAATGACATTGACCGACGGCCTCTGTGTCGCCAGCACCAGATGAATCCCCGCTGCCCTGGCCATCTGGGCCAGGCGGCAGATGGCATCCTCCACCTCTCCGGGCGCCACCATCATCAAGTCCGAAAGCTCATCCACAATAATCACCAGATGGGGAAGAGGGGTCGCTGTTTCACCCTCCTCCTCTTTTAGCTTCGCATTGTAGCCTTTCAAGTCACGGACATTAAATTCCGCAAACTTTTTATACCGTTCTGTCATTTCAGCCACGGCCCAGTTTAAAGCCCCGGCCGCCTTTTTGGGGTCGGTCACCACAGGAATCATCAGATGGGGAATCCCATTGTAAACACTCAGCTCCACCACCTTTGGATCTATCATAATCAGTTTTACTTCCGATGGCTCCGCCTTATAAAGAATACTCATAATCAACGTATTGATACAGACAGATTTTCCGGAACCGGTGGCGCCTGCAATTAAAAGATGGGGCATCCGCGCCATATCAGCCACCACCGTCTGTCCGGCAATATCCCGTCCCACCGCAAAAGCCAGTTTAGACGGAAATGTCCGAAACTCCTCCGCCTCAATCACATCCCGGAAAGCAACCGTCATATTCTCTCTGTTTGGCACCTCAATACCTACTGCCGCTTTTCCCGGAATAGGCGCTTCAATACGAATGTCTGCCGCTGCCAGGTTCAGTTTGATATCATCCGTCAGTGATACAATCCTGCTGACTTTGACCCCCTGCTCCGGCGTCAGCTCATATCGGGTCACAGAAGGCCCGCAGCTGATGTTTGTCACAGTCACGCCCACACCAAAATTCCGAAGGGTCTGCTGAAGCTTGACCGCTGTTTCTTTAAGCTCCGAATCCCTGTTTTTTATCTTCCGGTCCCCCTGCTTTAAAAGGGTAACAGGCGGCTTCTGATAAGGGCGGGGAGGTTTTTTTTGTTCAGGGCGCCTCTCCGGCTGAAGCTTTCTTTCTGCCCCCGCTGTCTCCCTCTGTACCTGCCGGGCCGGGGAGATATCTGTAAAACGGACGCTGCCGGAATTTCCCCGCCCTCCCCCTTCCTCACGGAAGATGGAATTCTGTTCCCTCCCAGCCCTCATCCTCTTCTCCGTAATGGGATCCGACTCCGTGGGGTCTTCCTCCACTTCGATTACCTTCCCTCCCGCCGTCACAATCTGGCGCACCTGGCCGGAACCGGCAGGCAAAATCTCTTCTCCACTCTCTTCTGGCGCTTCTGCCGTCTCCTGGAAGCTGTTTCTTTCGGACGGATAGCCTGAGCCTGTCAGTGGCCTGGACAGATCATCTTCCTCTGCAGAACCGCCTGTTTTTGAAAAGCCCCCCGTCTCCGGGAACGGCTCCGTTTCTGAAAAAACATCTGCCTCCACACTTTCTGTTTCCGAAAATTCCGCTTCTTCCCAGGCCGGTATCTCATCCTCCACAGGCGGAATGTGATACAGTGTAATCCCAGGATCTATTTTTTCTGATTTTTCCGCAGTTTTCTCAATCATCGCATCCAGCTCCGACAAAGTATGCTCCACTTTGTTTGCCTGAAGCGGTTTTGTACTCTCCTTGGATATGAAATCCTGGTCTTCCGTCCCATAAGCATCCACCATTCCATGGATCTCGCCTCTGAAAACATCCTCTTCTCTTTCCGGCTCCGCCTCTTCTGCAGCCTGAGAAAATTCCTGCATATCTTCCTCTATAATATCCGTATCCAGGGACACCCCCCTGACCTTTTTATCTGTCCTGTATTTTTTCCTCTCTTCCGCTTTCTCAACCCGGATCTCATGGCGCCTGATAATGTCCTCTTTTGCAGTGTCATATACCTTTTTCCCACCTTTTTGCAGGGGGCCAAGAAGAGATTTCTGAGTCGTCACCACAATTCCTGCCATTGCTAAAAGAATTAACACCACATAAGCCCCCACCATCCCCAGGGCCGGATAGAGAAGTTTCAGGCATAGCCCGCCAAAAAATCCTCCGCTTAAGGACCCTGTAGCCTGGGTGTAGTAATCCTTCAGCGTCACAGCGCTATCGAATTCACTGACCGCCAGAAGAGAGGCAAGTCCACAGAATACCACCAGCACAAGGACAGATACCAGCACCCGTATCACTGCCCTTGGGCTACCCTCATTAGATAAGAGAAAACAGACGGCCAAAAACAGATAAAAAGGCATCAGATATCCAAAAATCCCAAAAAGGCCCCGCAGTCCGCGGTAAATTGCTTCACCGAAACTGCCGCACCAATGGAGATTGCTGCAAAACAGCAAAATACAAACAGCCAGGCTCACAAGAATCACCAATTCTTTCTTCAGAGCCGGCTCCATTTTTTCTTCTCTTGCATTGGGGGAAGAAGTACTCCGTTTCACTTTAGAATTTGCAGATGTTTTCCGCGCGGTGGTTTTTCTGGTACGCGCCTGAGTTTTCTTTTTTGCCTGTGCCACCTTTTCTTTCCTCCAGTCTTGTTACTTCCGGGCATTTCACAGCGCCCCTTGGCATACAGATCATCGTTTTAAATTTATCAAATATACCTGCCCGCCAAAAGGCATACATGATTTAGTATATCATTTTGGAGAAAAGGAAACAAGCTTAAAGAAAAAATTCTTATTGACGCTTTCTTATATTTATAATAGTATAAAATTGTGCAGTTTTATGCTGTGACGCTTTTACAATAGATAACATTGCAGAAAAAATTCAAAAGAAATGAGGAAAAATCCGTGGACATTTTTTCAGTTCTGACACTCCTTGGCGGCATCGGCCTGTTTCTCTATGGCATGAGCCTCCTTGGCGCTTCCTTGGAGAAAATTGCAGGCGCCGGCCTGGAAAGGACTTTGGAGAAGCTGACCAATAACCGTTTAAAGGGGCTGGCCCTGGGCGCTGTAGTCACAGGTGTCATTCAAAGTTCCGCCGCCACCACTGTCATGCTGGTGGGCTTCGTAAACGCCGGCATTATGAAATTCGCCCAGACGATTCCTGTTATTATGGGCGCCAATATCGGTACAACTGTCACCGGGCAGATTTTACGTCTCGGTGATTTATCTGGTTCGCAGCTTTTTTTTGAACTGATCAAGCCCACTTCCTTTGCTCCCATTGTGATTGCCATCGGCTCTTTTATGATTCTCATAAGCAAGCGCAGAAAAACCCGCGACATTGCCCATCTGCTGATTGGCTTCGGGATTCTTTTCTTTGGTATGACCACCATGGAATCGGCCCTCTCCCCCCTAAAGGATTCACCCGCCTTCCAGGAAATTTTCTTTATGTTCAAAAATCCTCTGTTGGGTGTTCTTTTGGGCGCTGTGGTTACGGCCATCCTCCAGAGTTCTTCTGCTTCTGTCGGTATTTTGCAGGCCATCGCCTCCACAGGGACAGTGACTTTCTCCATGGCGGCTCCCATCATCATCGGCCAGAATATCGGCAAATGTATCACCGTACTCATTGCCAGTATCGGCACCAATAAAAATGCCAAACGTGTTGTTGTCTGCCACCTGATGATTAATATTATCGGCGCAATCATGTTCCTGATCGGCATTTACGGTTTCCAGGCTATCATTGGCTTCTCCTTCTGGGAAAACGCCATGACCCGTGGTAATATTGCTGATTTCCATACATTATTTAATATTGCGACCAGCGTGATCTTATTGCCTTTCTGCAGTGTCCTGGTATCTATTTCCAAAAAACTGCTTCACGATGACGCCCCTTCCCGCGCAGATTCCAGCCTGGCGCTCCTGGACGATATTTTCTTAAACCGTCCCACAGTCGCCCTCGAACAGTGCCGTAAGGTGACGCTTCAGATGGGCGAAACCATCCAGGAAAATTACGATATGGCTGTGTCTCTCCTTTACAATTTTGATGAAAAAACTTTTGAAAAGCTCAATGAAAACGAAACTTTCCTGGATAAATGCGAAACCGCCCTCGGAGAATATCTGGTGCGGATTACCTCCCAAAATATCCGGCGGGAAGACCAAAGGGAAGTGGCCATGCTGCTTCACTGTATCGGCGACTTTGAACGTATTGGCGATCACTGCGTAAATATTGCCGAAGTGGGGCAGTTCAACAAAGAGCAGGGGATCTCTTTCTCTAAAAAAGGTTTAAAAGAGATCAAGATGACAGTCTCTGCCGTCAAGCATGTACTTACCATTACCTTAGAGGCTTACCAAAATGACAATCTGACCATCGCTTACCGGGTCGAACCATTAGAAGAAGTCATCGACGTCCTCAGGGAAACCATAAAAGTACACCACATAGAGCGGCTCAGTAAAGGGAACTGCAGCGTCCAGGCCGGTATTTCCCTCACTGAATTCTTAACCAGCGCCGAACGTATTTCCGACCATTGTTCCAACGTAGCCTTACATATTATTGAAAAGCTCAGTAACGCCAAAAATTTCGATTCCCACGAATACCAGAAACTTATGCACCGTGGCGCTACGGAGGAATATAAAGCCCTCTATAAGTATTATGAATCCCAGTATTACGATCCCATCAAATAACATCCTCCGCATAAAAACCTGCTTTTTATACAAGGACGCAATTTCCTAGAACAAAGATTGCGCTTTGCGCAATCGCCGCGCGTGAGCGGGCCTGAAAGGCTAATTTCCTTTCCGCGAACTGCGCGGAGCCTTTTTGCTTTATAGGACGTGGTTTCCTATAAAGCAAAATAAAAAGAGGTGCGATCCAAGGGCCGCACCTCTTTTGCCACAACTTTTTATTCAGCCACAAATTCTGCAGAATAAATTTCATTTCCTTTTGTATCCAGGTATCTGACTACCACCACCGGGTTCTCCACATCCACAGCTTCTTTAATATAATTCGCCAGCTGGACAAGAGTAGCCCTCTCCGCATCCAATGTCTCCTGAAGCACCTCTGCCATCCCTTCCGCTGATTTTAATTCGCGGTAAGCAAATGTATAAATTAATTTATTATCCTCTCCTGCAACAGAAATGTCCAAATTGGCATCACCCATGCTCTGTGTCTGGGCTTCCAGCTGCTTTTGCATTGTTTCAGAATTTACAAAATCAGCAACTGTGGAATATTTTTCTTTTTCAGGCTCGGCGCTCTCCTGAGATACCTGTGCTTCCGTCACCTGTGCCTGTGCCGCCGTCGTTCCCTGCCCTGCAGCCTCCTCTTTGCCGCCGCAGGCCGTCAAAGCCATCGACATGAAAACTGGAACCATATACACCGTCAACCTGAATTTTCCTTTTGTCATCTCCTGCAACTCCTTTTTGAACCTTACTGTCCCGATATTACGTTATCATTATAATCGCTTTGCCAAAAAAGTCAATATGCTTCTCTCCCCTTCCAATGACATGTTTTCAGAATAGTTTCTAAAGATTTTCTGAAGGCCCTTGCTATCTTTAAAAAACCGTGCTATAGTGGCAGACAGAAAACATAATATATTATAATTTTAATCCCCTTTGGGGGAAGGAAGGCGATTCACTGTGAACACAATAAAACGTTTTTTTGGCAAATATCGTCAAGCCTGGGTTCTTTGTTACGTTTTTATTTACTTTCCCTGGTTTTTTTGGCTTGAAAAACATATAACCATTGGAACACGGTTTACCAACATCCATATTACATTCGATGATCTTATTCCCTTTTGTGAATATTTCATCGTGCCTTATTTATTCTGGTTCTTTTTTGTGGCTGGTTCTGTAGCCTTTTTCCTGTTCTGGCGTCCCAAAAAAGAATTTTACCGGATGACAGCATTTTTATTTATCGGAATGACCATCTGCCTGGCCATCTGTACTTTATTTCCCAACGGCCAGACCATGAGGCCGCCGGTGAACCCGGAAAAAAATATTTTTTCCAAATTAATTGTGATGTTATACAAAACAGATACTTCCACCAATGTATTCCCCAGTATCCATGTGTTTGCTTCCCTTGGCGTAAACCTGGCCTGGTGGAACAGCGATATATCGAGAAAACATAGATGGATTCGTCCTTTATCCACATTGATCACCGTTTCCATCTGTCTGTCCACAGTATTTTTAAAACAACATTCCATATTGGACGGACTGGGGGCCATCGTACTGGCCATTGCCCTCTATTTCTTTATTTATCAGCATGAGCTGTTAAAAGAATCTTCCAAAGCGACAAAAGCAAGGAGCCGCAGATTACTATATGGTTACAAACATAAACTGTGATCTCGCACCAAAAAAGCGCCGGCATGATTTTTCATCATCCGGCGCTTTTTTTGCGTATAGGAAACTTCGTTCCCCATACCCAGAAAAGCTATGCAGAATTCTTTTTATCCCTCTTCCTGTCCTGAAACAGGCTCTTCCAGGATTTCTTCCGAATAGACAAACCGTTCAATCAGGTACACCATTCCAATTAAAACTCCACAGGCCACAATAGTGCTGCCCCAGAAGGATACCGCAGAACGGTGGATCCCATCCAGAAAATCCATCTCGGATACCACCACCGACAACAGGTTAGCCGCCACATGAAATAATATGGGCGCCGCCATACTATGAAACCGCTCATAAACATATATGAACAGAAGACTCAGGCAAAACGCATAAACGCCTTGCACCAGATTTCCATGATAAAAACCAAAAATCATGGAACATACCACAGTCGCCGTGGAAACATTCAAGTATTCCCGCATTCTCCGGTACATAAGCCCCCGGAAAATGATTTCCTCCACCACTGGTACAATGATACCCAGTCCCACAAGCTCCAGCGCCAGTTTGCCGCCATAAAGCACCTCAGAAATGGCATCGTATGCATCCGAAACATGATAAAGCCCGCTGGCAAAAACCAGATTGTTCCCTGCCAGGCAGGCCGCCATGCCAAGTATTGCAACCAATATATACTGCCAGGCAGGCGCCGATGTAAAACGATGCACAATTTTTTCCCTCTCCTCCCGCTTTCTGTCCATCCGGTAATACAAGATCAAAAGCGGAAGAGTCAGGACTGCCGCCAGCACCTGAAGCTCCAGAGCAATGGAAAGGGTCTGATCTATCATTCCGTTGATAATGTTGTTCATTTCACTATTCAGAGTATTAATATCATATTTGGAAACCGTTGAAAAAGCAATCCACACTGCCGCTATCACTTCTATAATAAAACAGATTCCCAGATAAGTCAGGCCTGGATAAATCAGTCTCCAGATCCTCTTTCCCCAGCTCTCCTGATTCATCTTTTCCCTCCTTCTACTGTAATCCCTCTGTTTCTCACTGTGGCAATATCAATCAGGTGCAGTTTTTCCTTCCGGTTTTCAAGACTTGTCACAAGGGCCCTGGCAGTATCAATGGCTGTCAGCACATTCACACCTGTCTCAATGGCGTTCCGGCGGATAATGAAACCGTCATGGCTTTTCGCCGCTCCCTGGTTTGGCGTGTCGATAACCAGGTCGATTTCATGCTCTAAAATCAAATCCAAAAGATTGGGGGATTCCTGTTCCAGCTTATTGATTTTGACTGCTTTCACACCATTTTCATTGAGAATCTTTGCCGTACTCCTGGTTGCATAAATCTTGTAGCCCAATGCCTCAAACCGGCGGCCGATATCCACTGCCTCCAGTTTATCCGCATCCTTGACAGTAATGATCATTTTTTTCGTCCTGGGAAGACGGATCCCCGCTCCCAAAAACGCTTTGTAGAGGGCCTCATTAAAGGTCTTTGCAATACCTAAACATTCTCCTGTGGACTTCATTTCCGGACCCAGGCCAATATCGGCCCCACGGATTTTCTCAAAGGAAAACACCGGCATTTTTACAGCCACATAATCTGCCTCCGGCTGAAGCCCCGGCTCAAACCCCAGTTCCCGTATGGTCTTGCCGATGATGACTTCCGTAGCCAGCTTCACAATGGGAATTCCTGTCACCTTGCTGATATAGGGGACAGTCCGGCTGGAACGGGGATTCACCTCAATCACATATACTTCATCATTGCTGACAATAAATTGAATATTAATCAGTCCCCGCACATGCAAAGCCTTTGCCAGCCTTTTCGTATATTCCCCAATGACTCTCTTTGTCT
This sequence comes from uncultured Lachnotalea sp., assembly GCA_948470255.1. Classification (GTDB taxonomy): domain Bacteria; phylum Bacillota; class Clostridia; order Lachnospirales; family Lachnospiraceae; genus Lientehia. The sequence goes on along the minus strand of CAOKOS010000012.1, from coordinate 25,148 downwards.
TATGGGTGAGGCTTGCTGCCGGATAAACAGAAATACTGTCGCCGGAATGGATACCCGCCCGCTCAATATGCTCCATGATACCGGGAATCAGCACATCCTCCCCGTCGCAGACAGCATCCACTTCAATTTCTTTTCCGCGAAGGTATTTATCCACCAAAATCGGATGGTCTTGAGCGATCCTGTTGATCACCCCCATAAACTCTCTGATGTCCTGGTCATTGATGGCAATCTGCATTCCCTGGCCGCCCAACACATAAGAAGGCCGCACCAGCACCGGATAGCCCAGGTCGCCGGCCGCCTCTATGGCCTCCTCGCAAGTGTATACCGTATGGCCAGCCGGCCTTGGAATACAACATTCTTCCAGGATCCGGTCAAAAAGTTCCCTGTCTTCCGCCGCATCCACATCCTTCGCAGAAGTCCCGAGAATGGGAACGCCCATCCTAATTAGCGCTTCCGTCAGCTTGATGGCTGTCTGGCCCCCAAACTGTACCACAGCCCCGTCCGGACGCTCCAATTCCACCACGTTCTCCACGTCCTCCGGCGTCAGAGGTTCAAAATACAACTTATCAGCAATATCAAAATCTGTGCTGACCGTTTCAGGATTGTTATTGATGATAACCGTCTCATATCCCGCGTCCCGAAAAGCCCATGTACTGTGGACACTGCAGAAATCGAACTCAATGCCCTGGCCAATCCGAATGGGGCCGGAACCTAAAACCAGCACTTTCTTTCTGGTCTTTTCTCCCACCGCTTCATTTTCACTTCCGAAGCAGGAATAATAGTAAGGAGTTTCCGCAGCAAACTCCGCGGCACAAGTATCCACCATCTTAAAGGCAACATGGATTCCGTATTTATCCCGCAAATATTTTATTTCCCGCTCCGTCCTCCCTGTCAGACGGCCTATGAGTCCGTCGGGAAATTCCATCCTCTTGGCCTCAGCTAAAAGCTCCCCTGTCAACGGCTCTGTTTTAAGCCTTTTCTCCATCTCAGTAAGAATGGAAATTTTGTCAATAAACCATTTGTCAATTCCTGTAATCCCATGAATCATATCATAAGAAATCCCCCGGCGCAGCGCTTCCGCAATGACATAAATCCGCCTGTCATCCACTTTGTGGAGCCTGGCTATAAGCGCTTCCTCCGCCTCCCCGGAAAAATCCACAGAAAGCAGGCTGTCCACATGCTGCTCCAGGGAACGGATCGCCTTCATAAGAGCCCCCTCAAAATTGGTGCAGATACTCATAACCTCCCCGGTAGCCTTCATCTGGGTGGTCAAAGTCCGTTTGGCGCTGATAAACTTATCAAAGGGCAGGCGCGGAAGTTTTACCACGCAGTAATCCAGCATAGGCTCAAAGCTGGCATACGTTTTCCCGGTGATGGCATTGGGAATTTCATCCAGGGTATAGCCCAAAGCGATTTTCGCTGCCACTTTTGCGATTGGATACCCGGTAGCCTTGGACGCCAGGGCGGAAGAACGGCTCACGCGGGGGTTGACCTCAATGACGCAATACTCAAAGCTCTCTGGATGAAGGGCAAACTGAACGTTACACCCGCCTGTGATCTGGAGCTCATCAATAATATTTAAAGCAGCGCTCCTGAGCATCTGGTATTCTTTATCCCCCAGGGTCTGGGACGGGGCCACCACAATACTGTCCCCCGTATGGACTCCCACTGGATCAATATTTTCCATATTACACACAGTGATGACATTTCCGTTCCCGTCCCGCATCACCTCATATTCGATCTCTTTCCAGCCGGCAATGCACCGCTCCACCAAAACCTCTCCCACACGTGAAAGGCGCAGGCCGTTTTTCAGTATTTCCACCAGTTCTTCTTCATTGGACGCAATACCGCCGCCGCTTCCGCCCAGTGTATATGCAGGCCGAAGAACCACCGGGTAACCAATTTCATCTGCAAAAGCAATCCCGGCTTCCACATCGCGAACCACCAAAGAGGCCGCACATGGTTCCCCAATCTTCTCCATGGTATCTTTAAATTCCTGACGGTCCTCTGCCTTTCTGATGGTTTCCGGCGTGGTGCCAATGAGCTTTACCCCATGGCCTTTTAAAAAGCCGGAATCAGCCAGCTCCATGGCCAGGTTTAACCCTGCCTGGCCTCCCAGGGTGGGCAGGATGCTGTCGGGCTTTTCTTTCTCAATGAGCTGTTCCAGCACTTCCACCGTCAGAGGCTCAATATAGACCTGGTCGGCAATATCTTTGTCTGTCATAATGGTGGCAGGGTTGGAATTTAACAACACCACCTCAATGCCTTCTTCTTTTAAAGAGCGGCAGGCCTGTGTTCCTGCATAATCAAACTCTGCCGCCTGTCCGATGACAATGGGGCCGGAACCGATGACCAGCACCTTTTTGATTTCAGAATTTTTAGGCATCTTTTTTCACCTCCATCATCTTTAGAAACCGGTCGAACAAATAAGCCGAATCCCTCGGCCCGGGACATGCCTCCGGGTGGAACTGAACGGTAAAAATATTCTTTCCCACATAGGAAAGCCCTTCGTTTGTCCCGTCGTTGACATTCACAAAAGCCGGACGCGCTACCTTTTCATCCATGGATTTTATATCCACCACATAACCGTGGTTCTGGGAGGAAATGTATACCCGCCCTGTCTGCAAGTCTTTCACCGGATGGTTCCCGCCTCTGTGTCCGTATTTCAATTTATAAGTGTCGCCTCCCATGGCCAGAGCCATCAGCTGATGCCCCAGGCAGATGGCGAAAATCGGGATGTCCGTATGATATAACTTTTTCACCTCTTCAATAATCTCCATACATTCCTTGGGATCACCGGGGCCATTGGAAAGCATAATGCCGTCGGGATGGCCGGCCAGGATTTCTTCTGCCGGCGTAAATGCCGGGTAAACTGTCACCTGGCAGCCTCTTTGATTTAAAGAACGGGCAATATTTTCTTTCGCCCCGAAATCCATAAGGGCCACCTTGAAACCATTTCCCGCCAGAGTATACCTTTCCTTACAAGTCGCTCTTCCCACCACACCCCGCGGAGCATATTCCCGGATTTTCGGAAGGATTTCCTCCAGGTCATAAGCTTCGTCGGTGGTAATCATTCCATTCATGGTCCCCTTCTCCCGTAAAAGCTTTGTAAGGGCCCTGGTATCAATCCCCGCGATTCCTGGAATCCCATATTCCTCTAAAAAATGCTGGATTGTACCGTCGCATCTGAAATTGTTTGGCATCCTGGAAAGCTCCCGCACAATATAGCCGTCCGGCCATGGTCTTTCTGATTCCATATCTTCCCGGCAAATGCCGTAATTTCCAATAAGAGGGTATGTCATTACAACTGCCTGTCCGGCATAAGAAGGGTCTGTAAGAACTTCCAGATATCCTGTCATAGAAGTGTTAAAAACAATTTCACTTATGATTTCCTTTGGCGAACCGATACCGGTCCCAGGAAAAACGGTTCCATCTTCCAGTATTAGAAAAGCCTTCATGTATTCACCGTATCCTTTCGTGTACCCTGCCGGCGTTCTCCTGCTGCCGTTTGGCCCATCCGGCGCTTTACCTGCAAAAAGCGCGGAAACCCGCGCATGTCATTTAACTTTTACTTAAATTGTAAAAATTCTACCATAATATATTTTCCATTTCAACCCTTTTCCCACAGGAATTTTAAATCCATCCCTGAAGGGTACCAGCACCAAAAACGTCTTTCTGTCATATACTATTGACAACAAACCAAACTGCGGAGATTTCCATTGATTTTAAAGGCTTTACAAACTGATACCACGGATACCGGGAAACTTTCCATAAGCGTCAATTCTTCCCTGAATAATTTTCCCATAAGTGATGCCACTGTTTCCATTTCCATCACAGGAGGAGACGGCCAGACTCTGGAACAGCTTACCACCGACACTTCCGGCCAGACGGAAGAAATCACCTTGGGGACTCCTCCTCTGGAATACAGTATGGAACCGGGAGAACCCCGCCCCTATATGGAATACAACATCACAGTCTCTGCCCCCGGCTATGAACCCCAGACCACCCGCGGCACCGAAGTGCTCCCTGATGCTACAGCCATCCAAAACGTAAGGCTCCGTCCTTTATCGGAAGGAGAAGAAGCCCCTGCCGACATCGTTATTCCCGATCATACCTTGTATGGGGAATATCCTCCTAAAATCGCCGAACCGGAGGTCAAGCCCATTTCTGAAAGCGGAAATATTGTTTTAAGCCGTGTAGTCGTACCGGAAACCATTGTGGTCCACGACGGTACTTTAAGCAATACCTCCGCCCCCAATTATTATGTAGCTTACAAAGATTACATCAAAAATGTGGCATCCAGCGAAATCTACGCCAACTGGCCGGAAAACACCATTGTCGCCAACGTCCTGGCCATCATGTCTTTTACCATGAACCGGGTTTATACAGAATGGTATCGAAATAGGGGATATGATTTCACCATCACCTCCTCCACGGCTTATGACCACAAATGGATTTACGGACGAAATATTTTTGAAAGTATCTCTGTGGTTGTAGACGACATTTTTTCTGACTACTTGTCCCGGCCTGATGTAAAACAACCCATCCTCACCCAGTATTGTGACGGGAAAAGAGTATCCTGTCCCGACTGGATGACTCAATGGGGTTCCAAAAGCCTGGGGGACCAGGGGTATTCCCCCATCGAAATTCTCCGGTATTATTATGGCCAGGACATGTACATCAATACGGCGGAACAGATTTCCGGGATCCCCTCCTCCTGGCCAGGTTCCAATCTGTCCATCGGCTCCAGCGGTTCCAAAGTAAGACAGCTCCAGGAGCAGCTAAACAGCATCGCCAGTGTCTACTCCTCCATTCCGTCCCTGGTTCCCGACGGCATTTACGGAGAAAACACAAAAAATACCGTAGAAAAATTTCAGTCCGTCTTCGGCCTTCCACAGACAGGGATCGTGGATTTCAGAACCTGGTATAAAATATCCGAAATCTATGTAGCCGTTACCAGGATTGCCGAATTAAACTAATCCGTATAAAATACCTGTGGTATTTGAAAGCAAAGGAAATCCCCTTTTTAAGCTTTTGGGAGGGGATTTCCTTTCTGTCTCAGTTTTTTCAGGCAAATCCTTTTAATAAGTGATATTCAACCTCTTATCAAGTAATCTTTGCTGACCCATCCCACGTGTTCTCCAGCTATCCGCACCTGGTAAAAACCACCGTTTTCTCCTATGACATCCACCAGATTTCCCTCTCCCAGCTTTGGCCAGGCAGAAAGCAGACCGTAGGAAGTGCCGGGACCGATCCGGACATTGAGCCTGGCTCCTTCAAGTCCTGACACTCTTCCCACCCATACCTGATAATTGTCTTCTCCAGACCCAGCCTCAGTAATTTTCAAATACCACGAATTCACATACCCTTTTGCTTTTTGAATATTGATTTTCACCCATTGGTTTTCATAAAGCTCCAGAACATCCACTTCGTTTCCTTTGTCCAGTTTCGGCCAGGCAGAAAGCAAGCCATAAGACATACCTGGGCCGATCCGGACATTGAGCTGGTCTCCGTCCTCCAGTTTTTGTACCGTGCCGTGGGCCCATGGATCATAAATCTTCTTTATGGCCGCTCCGTCCTCCACCGGTATCTCTTCCCCCTCTAAAACTCTCCTGATATCCCTCCTGAAATCTGCCATGGTCTTCCCAAAGCGCCGGAAATATGGCGCCGGATCATCATGGTCAGAAGCAAAACCTTTCTGGTGAGCCTCATAATGCCCTACCACCCGTTCTGCCGGAAGCCCATATTTTTTACAAAGACTCCCGTAATGATTAACCGCGTTATTCCATACATGTTCAAATTCCGACCGTGTCTCCAACTCGCAAAGCTCATAACCGATACAATGTTTATTTCCCCAGGAGGTTCCGATCTGCCAGCAGGCCAGAGTATAAGGTGCGAAATTATAAACTCCGGTATCATCAATAAATCCATGAACCAATTTTTCCACTCCGGGCTTATTCCACCGTTTATACCAGTTATTGGAACCGTTTACGGCACGGATGATGGCCGGGTAAACCGAAGGGCTGTGGACAATCAAATATTCCACATCTTCCAGGCGTGTCCCCTGCCTGTAGCAGTCATTGCGAGTACAATAATAATCTTCTATCCGCAGGCTCATCCTTCCCCACCACCTTTCTGTCCGGCAGTTTTTGAACTGATTACTTGTTTATACACCTGATGGCCTCCTGTAGCGGCCAGGCCGGATACAATCCCCACTGCTATTGCTGACAAAACATCCCCGGCCGGATAAACCTCCATGGTAAAATATCCAACAATTCCAAGGATCCCGCCAAGACCTCCGCAAATAACCGGAATCCATTTACGGTCAAGAGCGGTGGCCCGTACAGCCGTCGCTGCCAAATAGCAGATCACAGTAATCCCAACCACACTTCCTATGGTTCCCGTATCCATACACATTCTCCTTGCATAATATTTCTCTTCTTAATCTATGATCAAGTCCAAAAAATGTGCCCAATTCTCAAAAAAACTCTTTACAATTTTTCAGGTTGTGATAGAATGGATAATTGTACGGGGCATTAGCGCAGTTGGGAGCGCGCAACATTCGCATTGTTGAGGCCAGGGGTTCGAATCCCCTATGCTCCACGAAAAAACCACGTAAGTACGCTGGCCATGAAACTCAGCGAAGTTACGTGGTTTTTATTTATCCATTCATTCTGCCGTCTCTTTACTGCTCCCGTTTCCTGTGGGCAGCATCCCTTCCCACATCCACTTCAGGTAATCTCCGTATCCGGCAGCTTCCACTGTTTCCGCTGCCAGGATGTTCACCGTACCCAATGGTTTCCCATTCAGGGTATAAATCAAGCTTCCTACAATATCTCCCTCCATGACCGGAGCCGTAAGCCGTTCCGGCAAAGTAACAGTCTTTTCCACAGCGGAAAAATCTTCCCCATTCATACCTAAATAAGAAAACTCACCTTCGTACCGAAGCCCTGCTTCCGCTTTCACCCCCATATTGACAGAAAGTTTTGGAAGCTCCTCACGCGCCTCGTCGCTGTCTGTATAAAGGCGGCAGCCTGCAAAACCATAATTTAAAAGACTGGCCGCCTCTGAAAACCGTACTTTATAATCCGGCGCCGCCATAATCACTGCAATTAATTCCACTCCATCTTTCTTTGCTGTAGCCGACAGACAATATTTCGCCAGGCTGGTACTTCCCGTTTTCAGTCCGGTTACAGTAAAGGAATGATTCATTTTTAAAAGCTTATTGGTATTTGACAGGCAAAACTCACTGGTTCCTTTATTGGTCACATGGGTAATGTTTTCCATCCATATGGTACTGTATTTTTCAATTTCCGGATAATTGGTAATCAGCTCTCTACTCATGATTGCCACATCCTTTGCTGAAGTCAAATGGGTTGCCGAATCTGTCAGCCCGCAGCAGTCTTCAAAATTAGTATTATTCATACCCAGAGCCTTTGCCCGCTCATTCATCTGCCGCACAAATTCCGATTCGCTTCCAGCTATGTATTCCGCCATTGTCACTGCCGCATCATTTCCCGAGGCGATCACAATGCATTTGATCAAAGTTTCAACGCTCTGAGTCTCTCCCTCTTCTAAAAACACCTGAGAACCACCCATGGATTTTGCATAAGCGCTTGTGACCACTTCATCCTCCAAAGTAATCCGCCCATCCCGTATGGCATCGAAAATCAGCAGCAATGTCATAATTTTTGTAATACTGGCTGGGCGGAGGGCTGCATCTGCGTTTTTTTCATAAATGACAGTCCCAGTGGAGGCCTCCATCAAAATCGCCGCCTGGGACGTAATTCCCAAATCCGCTCCTGTCCCCCCTGCTTGTTCTTCAGTATTTTTACTGGAAGGCTGTACCCCCTCTGTCCCGGCCCCGCCGGAATTTTCTGTAGATTCTGCGCTTTCCGACTCTGCCTTTGTCTCCGAAACAGACTCCTCAGGAATCACCTCCGGAGAAGTCAAAAGCGGCGGCTCCCCCTCAGCCGCCATGGCAGGGTTCCACAAATTCAACACCAGACAAAATGACAGAAGAAAAGCCGCCACTATTTGAAATACTCTTTTCATAAAACCTGCTCCAGGGTTTTATTATCACTTCTATTCTATTAAAAGCTGACAGGTTCTATACCTTGAAGCTTACGTCCGGGGATAACCTTCGGGATTATTTTTCTGCCAATTCCAGGTATCCCGGCACATGTCTGCCAAGGTTCTCTCCGCCTTCCATCCCAGAAGCTGCTCTGCTTTGGAAGCATCTGCATAACATTCCGCAATGTCTCCAGGCCGCCGGCCCACAATATCATAAGGAATTTTGACATTGTTTACCTGCTCAAAAGCATTTACGATTTCAAGAACACTGTATCCAGTCCCCGTACCCAGATTGAAAATTTCCACGCCGGTATGCTTTTCTCCATAGGAAAGAGCCGCCACATGTCCTTTCGCCAAGTCTACCACGTGAATATAATCCCTGACTCCCGTTCCGTCGGGTGTAGGATAGTCGTTTCCAAATATCCGCAGTCTTGGCAGGCGCCCCACTGCCACCTGGGAAATATAAGGCATCAGATTATTGGGGATTCCATCGGGATTTTCCCCGATTTTTCCGCTTTCATGGACTCCAATCGGATTAAAATACCGCAAAAGAATCACAGAAAGTTCCGGATCTGCGTATGACACATCCTTTAAAATCTGTTCGATAAATACCTTTGTCCAGCCGTAAGGGTTGGTACAGCTCTGCCCGACAGGCATTTCCTCCGTAATGGGTACCGACTTTGGCGTCCCGTAAACCGTGGCTGAAGAACTGAAGACAATCCGTTTACAGCCATGCTTTTTCATTACTTTTAAAAGTGTAAGAGTACTTTCCAAATTGTTCTCATAATATTCTAAAGGCTTCTCCACAGACTCTCCTACAGCTTTAAGCCCCGCGAAATGAATCACTGCATCGATCTTATTTTCTGCAAACACCTGCTCCAGGGAAGTTTCCTTTGCCACGTCAATAAGATAAAACGGAAACTTTTTTCCAGCCAGCTCTTCTGCCCGGCGCACAGCCTCCGGGAGACTGTTGACCATATTATCTGCGATCACCACCTGGTATCCACGGCCTGCCACTTCAATGGCTGTATGGGTGCCAATATATCCGGCCCCGCCTGTCAATAAAACTGCCATTTTTTATTCCTCCTGTTTATCTCTGCTCTGCCCTGGAGGGCTTTTCATATAGGAAATGAAGTTTCATACGGGAACAAAGAATCCTGCTTACAGGATTCTCCGCCTGCGGCGGATCGCTTCAGCGATATAGTTCCTCTCCGCCGCAGTGCGATCCTCGCGGAGCTTTTTTACTTTATAGGACGCAGTTTCCTATAAAGGAACAAAAAGGACGCGCCCACAGGCACGTCCCTCGCTTTGAATGTGCACATAGCCCGCGAACATGCTGCCCGGCGAGTAAAAGGCATCCTGCCCGGACTCATTCTCCACATTCTTCATTGTGCATATGAAAAGTTGCTTTGAGATTTCAAAAATATGTCTGCTTAACCCACAAGCTGACATCATAAGGGGGGTATCCCTTGTTGGATGTAAAGCTTTCCACGGAAGCCCATCTCACATACCAAGCAGGTTTCCTGACTTACAGTTCTACGCGCTGCCTCTCCTTCTCGCATGATAGGGTTTGCAATGGATTTTGAGGTACGCATCCTGAATACAGTGACCGGATCGCTCAGGACTCTCACCTGATTCCCTTTTCCCTGTCCATGACAGGCACTTGATAAGGCAATATCGTTGCACGTTCTAACTATATCATAGTAACTGTCTGAAATCAACTAAAACTAACTTACTTTTTTAAAACATACTCTTCAGAAACACTTAAAACAATATTATCCTCACTGACTTGGCAAACTGTGATTTTATTGTCCCCTTCCTCCAGCGCCACCTCCTCACAGTAGAGCATATTGGTTGAAACCACGTCTGTGCCACAGGATTCCCCATTGACATATACCACACTGTTTGGCGTATAATTCCACCCAACCACATATAACCCCTCGTTTTGAGTCATTACCTGGCTGATGATAACAGGCTGTACTCCCATGTGAAGTTCTGTAGCTTCGTAGGGCATCTGGCCTTCAAAAACATCCTGTTCTCCATAGAGGATATCATATTCAAGAATCTTCATATTATTCAGATACGCCTGCTCTTCTTCCTCCGTGTGGGAAAGCTCCTGCAGCCATGCCTGATGATAACGGAACATAGTACCCTTTTTAATCCCGGCATGTTCAAGGACGCAGGCGCCAAGCTGATAAGCTTCCAAATCCATGTCAGACTTTTCAAGCCCCATATTATCCCAAATCACGTATTCTGTCTGAAACACGTCTTTATTCTCCAGCTTTTCTTCTGTCAGCTCCAAACTGGGAAGATGATCCCCATACATCACCAGGATGGTTTCCTCTCCGCACCTTTCCAGGTAAGCAATCAGCTCTCCCACAAATTCATCCATCTCATGGACCTGATGAACATAATATTCCATGGCATTTGTTTCTTCTTCAGTAGGAAGCCCCTTCACTGTAACTGCCGGAGCAGCAAGTACTTTCTCCTCCGGGTAAGAGCCATGCCCCTGTACGGAAATCGTATATATAAAATCCGCCCCGGAAGTGGATTTCATGACCTTTACAATCTGCTCTTTTAGGGATCTGTCTTTCGGCCATCCCATGTAGGTAGTGTCGTAGCCGGACATATATTCCAGGGAAGTAAACGTATCAAAACCAAGCTGGGAAAATACGGTATAACGGTCATAAAAAGTTCCCGAATTGTTATGAATCGCCTGGGCATGATACCCGATTTCTTTTAAGTCAAAACAAAGACTCTCGCAAACCTGCTTCTGAAGGACTGTCTTATAAGGATACTCACCCGGCCCGAAAAAATCCAGGTTCATACCGGTAATCACTTCAAATTCTGTGTTGGCAGTCCCTGCTCCCACAGAAGGTACCCACAAATACCCTGAAGAGTATTCCTTCAAAAGTCTTCTGAAATTTGGAATCGGGTCTTCTGAGCAAGTCATATGAAGATATTTCATAGGATCACTGAAGGATTCCAACTGTAAAAAAATAATATTGGGAGTCTGTTTTGTCACTGCCACCCCCAGTTCATTCACGATTGTGGGACGTTCCTCCGATATCAGCGGCGCCCAGCCATGCTCTTCCGGAAGAATTTCTTCTTCTTTGATCTCCTGCACTGTTTCTATACTGTAATCCTCCGGTTTACTGATTCCGGTATTAATTAAACTATTGGAAAAGCAAAAGGGAAAACCATAATCCAGATAAGCCTGTGCCAGGTTTCCAAACTGATTGGCCAAAACCCCCGCTTTCGTCCCCACGCTGGAGAGTCCCAACAGCGCTAAAAAGGAAAAAACCACAAACACAAGCCCTTTGATATAAGAAGGCTTTCGTGGCCACTTTGGAAGTTTCCGGAATAAAACCACCAGGATAATGGCAAGCGCCGCTGTGCCTAAAGCCAAAAGAGCCAAATGCCACCATGTCAGATATTTTCCCGCAATCGTCATGGCATCCTTTGTCAGGCGCACGTCCGCACCGTTAAAGGGGGTGACCCTGAAACCTAAAAGCACGAGATTTACAAAACCAAGAATCAACCACACAATGCCAATGACTGTTCCTAAAAACAACTTCCTCCTCACCAGAAGAAGCAGTGAAAAACACCAGTAAATAATACATGTATTATACAGAAAAATATGCGGCCGCATTACCAGAAAAACAAAGGGTTCAAAAATGGATTTCCTGGAAAGGATTTCCACCATAAAATTCAAAAGCGCTGAAACATAAAAACAGAAACATGCAGGATGCTGCCCTGCTTTTAATTTCAGTTTTTCCAAAAAGCTGCTCATGACTCCACCCTTTTCTCATATTCTAAAATACACCATGAATATATCAAATTTTATTTCAAATTCCTATAGGAGAATTTGACTAAATTTCTTAATATTTTCTTACTGATTCCAGCTATTCTTTAAAAAGTCCGTTTCTTGACATTACATGGATTAACCTCTATAATATGAGATTGAGCATTAAAAATTTCATTTTGAAAGGAAACCCTTATGAATTTTATTTTAGATACCATAAAAGGCGCTGTCATCGGCATCGCCAATGTGATTCCCGGCGTCAGCGGCGGCACCATGGCCGTTTCCATGGGAATCTATAATCGACTGATTTCTTCTATTTCCCATTTGTTCCGAGATTTTAAAAAAAGCGCCGCCACATTGATTCCCATTCTGATTGGCTGCGCCATTGGTATCGTGGGTTTTTCCTATGCCATTGAATACCTGCTGGCAAACCAGCCTCTTCCCACCTGCCTGGCCTTTCTTGGGTTGATTCTTGGCGGAGTTCCTGTGTTGGTAAAAGATATGATGGGCGGCGTAAAAAAGAGCCGTTCCGGTAGGCTGACCGCCATCAATGCCCTGGCCTTTGTAATCCTGTTTGCTTTTGCCATTGTCCTGCCGCTGCTTCAGGGAAATGATGATACCTTAACAGTCTTAAACGCTTCTCCAAGCACTATGGTTCTCCTATTTTTTATGGGAATTATTGCTGCCGCCACCATGGTGGTTCCAGGTGTCAGCGGTTCTATGATTCTTATGATCCTTGGCTATTATTACGGAATAATTAATTCCATCACTACTTTTATGGATGGTTTAAAAGCTGGAGACTTTTCAGTCATCTTTGCCCAGTGCAAGCTTCTTGTCCCCTTTGGGATCGGCGCAGTCCTTGGCATTTTCCTGATCTCCAAAATCATTGAATACTTATTTAAAAAGCATACTGTCTCTACTTATGCTGCAATCCTGGGACTGATTCTTTCATCTCCCTTCGGAATTTTTTATAACACCAATGCCCTGGCGCACTTTACCATACCTGGATTTTTCATCGGTGTCCTCCTCTTTCTTGCGGGAGGCTTTGCCACCTGGTACATGGGAAAAAAACATGCCTGACAGAAAGGAGAGGTTATGAGTTTTGAATTCATCAGCAAACTGCCCACCCCATCCGAGATTCGTCATCAGTTTCCTCTGCCTGAAAAGCTTACTGTGGAAAAGCATCGGCGCGACCAGGAAATCCGCGATGTACTCACCGGGAAAAGTGATAAATTTCTCGTTATTATCGGCCCCTGTTCCGCAGATAACGAAGATTCTGTATGCGACTACGTTTCCCGCCTTGTAAAACTGCAGGAAGACACAAAAGACAACTTGCTCATCGTTCCGCGGATTTATACCAATAAACCTCGAACCACCGGCGATGGCTATAAAGGAATCCTCCATCAGCCTAACCCAGAAAAAGCGCCCGACCTGTTTGAAGGGCTTCTGGCAATCCGCAAGCTTCACATGCGTGTGCTGCAAGAAAGCGGGCTTTCCGCTGCCGACGAAATGCTGTACCCTGAAAACTACCGGTATCTTTCCGACCTGCTTTCTTATGTGGCCGTAGGCGCCCGTTCCGTTGAAAACCAACAGCATCGTCTGACAGTCAGCGGCATGGATGTGGGGGCTGGTATGAAAAACCCCACCAGTGGTGATTTCTCTGTAATGCTTAATTCCGTCATGGCTGCCCAGCACAGCCACACCTTTATCTTCCGTGGATGGGAAGTCAATACCGACGGAAACCCTTACGCCCACACCATTCTTCGGGGAGCTGTCAACAAACACGGTCAGAGCCAGCCCAATTATCATTATGAAGATTTAAGGCTGCTCTGCGACATGTATGCAAAACGGGATTTAAAAAATCCTGCCTGCATTGTAGATGCCAATCATTCCAATTCCAATAAACTTTATAAAGAACAAATTCGTATTGTAAAAGAAGTCCTTCACAGCCGTAATCATTCTATGGATATCCGGCGCCTGGTTAAAGGCGTGATGATCGAAAGCTATATTGAACCGGGGAGCCAAAAAATAGGAGGCCACATCTATGGCTGCTCCATCACAGATCCCTGCCTTGGCTGGGAAGAATCCCGCCAGCTGATTTATGACATTGCAGAGCTGATCGAATAAAAATTGCGCAAAGCGCAATCGCCGCGCGTGAGCAGGCCTGAAAGGCTAATTTCCTTTCCGCGAACTGCGCTTCCCCCGGAGGGTTTTAACTTTATGGGACGCAATTTCTTATAAAGTAAAAAAGCGGTTGCAAAATGTAAAATATTTTGCAACCGCTCTTTTTATAGCCTATTCCAGAATACCCTCTGCTGCTTTTGTATTTCCCTCTATCCTACGGCTTTTATCCAGTAACTTAACTATACCTCTAATCCTTTTCTTCGTTTCTTAAAAATATGCTTTTAATAACAATGGATTAATATAACATTCGCAGATAATTCCCGGAAGCAGGCAAAGCAAAAGAATAATCAAAAGCAAAATGTCTTTTCCCATCCTGACACGCCGATACTGATTCCAGCTTCTCTGTTTACGCATAAAAAAATAAATTTGAAACCCACGGACCCCCAAAAGCAAAATCACCGGTATGTAAAAAACTGCCTGCGGAAGAATACTGCATAGAAAATATAAAATTCCTGTCCTTCCAAAAACCATGGTACCCAGGGAGATACGCACCCCGCAGGTAAACCCCAGCCACCCCAAAGCCGCCCACAAGCTGACTGCCCCAAATGCTGTCATGGATAAAAGCCACAACGCCCCCACTTCCATCAGACGAAGCCTAAGTACATAAAAAAAATAGCTTTCCCTGGCAAAGTTTTCCTGCTTCAGCGCCTCTCCAACCTGGGTAAAATAAAGTTTCCATCCATCCTGTCCATATTTTCCACTCAAATTAACAGCGATTGTCCCGGCAACCAGAAAACCGGCGAATATAATAATGGCCATCTGTGCAAACCTGTTTTTATTATCCATGATACCCTCCATCCCAAGCCTAAAGCTACTATATGATGAAAGTGTCCATGTTATTCTCTCCCAGTCGCCCTGAAAGCCAAAATATGCCGCAGGCATTTTCCCAGTCTTGATTATCCGTGCTTTACCTTATAAGCAAGAAGGGCCGCTGCCGTCTTTCCATCAGTGATCCGCCCATCAAAAACCATAGAAAGCAACTCTTCCAATTCATGTTCTTCCACATTCAGGAATTCATCTTCATCCAGATGCTGGCTGGCAGGAATTAAGTTTTCCGCCACATAAATTCCAATCATCTCATTACAAAAAGCCACGGTTGTATTGACATTCATCAACCATTCCAATTTTTCAGCTTTATATCCCGTCTCCTCCTCCAATTCCCTTGCGGCACATTTCTCCTTAGGTTCTTTCGGATCATCGACCGCTCCTGCAGGAATCTCCAGAGTATAACGTTCTAAAGCATTTCTATACTGCCGTACCATAAGGATTTTACCCTCTGCTGTCACCGGTACCACTGCAGCAGCTCCTTTATGTTCAATAAAATCCCATATAGCCGTCTTTCCATTGGGCAGCGCCATAGAATCCTCATAGAAATTTACAATCTTTCCTTTGTATATCAATTCCCTTTTTAAGCGCTTAATCTCATCCATAAAAGCCTCCTTATTCATTACAGATTTTATATGGCAAAAAAGCGGAAGTATCAGCCTTCTGATATCTTCCGCTTTCCAGCTTTTATTTTGCATAATCTGTGACCCTGGATTCCCGAATCACATTTACCTTGATCTGTCCGGGATATTCCAATTCTGACTCAATCTGTTTTGCAATATTTCTCGCCATCAAAACCATATCGTCATCACTGATTTGCTCCGGCACCACCATAATACGCACTTCGCGTCCTGCCTGAACAGCAAAAGATTTGTCTACACCCTTAAAGGTATTTGTAATATCTTCTAATTGTTTCAATCTGTTGGTGTATGTTTCGATTGTTTCGCGACGAGCGCCTGGACGCGCAGCAGAAATAGTATCTGCCGCCTGCACAATGCAGGCAGTCAGCGTCTCCGGTTCCACATCGCCGTGATGGGACTCTACCGCGTTAATAACAACGGCAGATTCTTTGTATTTCCTACATAATTCAACACCAAGCTGAATATGTGAGCCTTCCATTTCATGGTCCACTGCTTTGCCAATATCATGCAATAAACCAGCCCTCTTTGCTATGCGCACATCTACGCCAATTTCTGCTGCTAAAAGCCCCGATAAATGTGCAACTTCAATCGAATGTTTCAAAGCATTTTGACCGTAACTAGTTCTAAATTTCATTTTGCCCAGAAGTTTCACCAGTTCAGGATGAATTCCGTGAATACCGACCTCAAGCACGGCCGCCTCTCCTTCTTCACGAATCATGACATCTACTTCTCTCTGAGCCTTCTCAACCATTTCCTCAATCCTGGCCGGATGGATTCGTCCGTCCAAAATCAATTTTTCCAGAGCAATTCTGGCCACTTCACGTCTGATCGGATCAAAGCCTGATAAAATCACTGCTTCAGGAGTATCATCAATAATCAAATCAACACCCGTAAGCGTCTCTAATGTGCGAATATTTCTGCCCTCTCGTCCAATTATACGGCCTTTCATCTCATCGTTGGGGAGCTGAACAACCGATATGGTGGACTCTGCCACATGATCCGCGGCACATTTCTGAATGGCGGTGACAATATATTCTTTCGCTTTTTTACCTGATTCTTCTTTTGCCTTTGCTTCCAGCTCCTTTACCAGTCTTGCAGTATCATGTTTTACATCATTTTCAACAGTTTTTAAAAGATATTCTTTTGCCTGTTCGGAGGTAAATCCTGAAATCCGCTCCAGTTCTTTTACTTCCTTCTCGAAGAGTTCCTCAACTTCCTTTTTTCTTTTTGTCAGCTGCTCTTCCTTAGATGCCAGACCAGATTCCTTCTTCTCCAGTGCCTCGGATCTCTTTTCTAAATTCTCTTCCTTGCTTAATACTCTTCTCTCATAGCGCTGTATCTCCGTTCTTCTCTCACGGACCTCTTTTTCCAGATCATTTTTCGTCTTCATGGATTCTTCTTTGGCCTCTAAGAGAGCTTCGCGCTTCTTGGTTTCCGCAATCTTTAACGCTTCATCTATGATTTCTCTCGATTTTTCTTCTGCCTTGCCGATTTTGCTTTCGTATACTTTCTTGCGGTATATGATTGCACTAAACCAAGTAATAGGAGCTACAACACACAATGTAATAATTACAGCAATTATAGTTCCTCCCACAGGAGCACCTCCTTATTTAGTTTTCATTGTACATCACTTATCGCACGTAATGGCTGACATACCATAAGCACTACAACAATACAATTTTAAACTTTTTTCTCTCCACTGTCAAGCACTATCGCGCTGCCCTCCGGGTATCCATACAAATCTTTTCACATATCCGTAAGCATAATTATTTTTCTGCTTTTTTCTCCGTCTTTTTTTCTGCCTTTTTCTCTGTTTCTTTCTCCGTATCTTCCAAATCGTCCTGGCCAAAACCATACTGAATCCGAACTTTCTTTTCTACCTCTTCCATAACGGCCGGATTATTTGCAAGAAAGATTTTTGCGTTTTCCCGCCCCTGTCCGATTTTATTTCCCTGGTACGCATACCATGCGCCGCTTTTGTCCACGATATTTTCCTTAACCGCCAGATCAAGGATATCTCCTTCACGGGAAATACCTTTCCCAAACATAATATCAAACTCTGCCTCCCTGAAAGGCGGAGCCACTTTATTTTTTACCACCTTTACCCGGACATGGTTTCCAACCATTTCTCCGCCCTGCTTTAAAGTTTCAGTCTTTCTGACATCCAAACGCACCGATGAATAGAATTTAAGAGCGCGCCCCCCCGTGGTAGTTTCAGGATTTCCGAACATCACTCCCACTTTCTCACGAAGCTGATTAATAAAAATAACAACACAGTTGGACTTGCTGATAACTGCCGTCAGCTTTCTAAGGGCCTGGGACATAAGCCTGGCCTGAAGCCCCACATGGGTGTCTCCCATATCTCCGTCAATCTCTGCTTTTGGGACTAACGCTGCGACAGAATCTACAATCACAATATCCACAGCGCCAGAACGTACCATCGTTTCTGTAATTTCCAATGCCTGCTCTCCGCTGTCCGGCTGAGAGATATAGAGATTGTCAATATCCACACCTATCTTTTTTGCATATACCGGATCTAAAGCATGTTCTGCATCAATGAATCCTGCGATGCCATCCCGCTTTTGAACTTCTGCTACCATATGAAGTGCCACTGTTGTTTTTCCGCTGGATTCAGGTCCATATATTTCAACAATACGTCCCCTGGGTACGCCTCCCAGCCCAAGAGCAATATCCAGGCTCAAAGAACCAGTGGGAATTGTCTCCACATTCATATTCGCAGTGGCATCGCCCAGTCTCATGACAGAACCTTTGCCAAAGGCCTTTTCAATATTCACTAATGCCGCATCTAATGCTTTCTGCTTTTCTTCTTTAATCATTTTACATCCTCCGTTTTAGAACGAATGTTCGTTCTCTGTTGTAACTATAGTAATATAATTTCTTTTAAAAGTCAACCGCTTTATGGGAAAATATCAGGAGAATTCCTATAGAATTGTGAAAAGGAGATTGTATTTTTAACTTTTGACATTTAGATTCTATCTCTTAGAAGAATCATATCACAATAACCACATCCATTCAACCCTCCCAAATATGATAATTTCTAAATTTAAAATAAAAATTTGCTTTTTTAGTAACCGCTGCCGGTCCAAAAGGCGCTTCAAAGGTATGTACAGAGAGGTACGCGAAGCGAAGATTATAACAGTCCACGGCAAAATCCCTCCTTAATCCAACCGTATATGCCCTTATCAACCGGCAGCATTTTTCGGCTAAACATTCTACATGCCAAAAGTTCTGTTCGGAAACATTTCCCTAAAATTCTAAACCTTTTGGCGCCTGAATGTTTTCACATATCCAATGATTACTTTTTCTAAAAAAACCACGGATAGCAAAAATTTAAGTCACATTTTACTTGACATAAACCATCCGGCAGAGATATTATTAAAAACATACTATTTGTTTCTGTTTATCTGCCGGTTTCTGAGTCTACACTTCTTTAGACATGTCTGCTTCATCCCGTTTCACAAAATGCAAACCTTTACAATTCTGTAATACATTCTGCCAACGCTTCAATCAATTCTCTGGGATATAAAATCACATCCATCTTCCCACCTAATTGCCGTTCCAGCATCTCCGGCCCACCCCGGACCTGAAATGTATCGCGCATGGTTCTCAGGTTCTTTTCCAAATTTTCCAATTTCACTCCATGTTCCTCAGCTACAGGGCTATATACCTTCTTCCGTATCCCACACAACCTTGATTCGTCTTCTTTCACTTTTAAAATACAGGAAACAAGATATGGATATCCTTTATAGCTTTTCAAATAATAGATTCTTCTTAACAATTCATCCATTTTCATAACCCCCCTCCCTTCATTAAAATATTTTCATCTTCTACTTCTTCTTTTTTAGAAATTACTTTTGATTTTACTATATTAGAAAGGCCGGTGCAAGCTTTCTACTACTATTATTTAAGTTTTTCCTAGTATTAATGGTATAACCCTCCCCAACAATGAGTTCACTATTGCTTTTGGCTATGCCAGACTATATATGACAGTATTTTACAAATTTTTCCATTATTGCTTGAAGGAAAGGAATGTCATCTTGTCGCAACCAAAGCTTCCTAAAGAGTCAAATTTTGAAAAATACAAGACCATGTCTCTTAATCTTCGTTATTACAGACATCGTTTACAAATGACGCAGGAACAGGTTGCTTTTGAAGCCGGTATTTCCCCAAAGTACTTATCATTAATTGAATCTGCCTCCTTTCACAATCCTCCCACTTTGGAAGTTGTTTTTGATCTGGCAGAAGCCCTTGGAATAAAACCATATCAAATTTTTAAAGAACTATAAAACAAATTTTTTCTTTTTTACTTTTCTTCACAAATTCTTTTTCTATCATCTAAACAACCTTTTCTTAATGAGTTTCACACACATCAAAAACCTTTTACGATCTCATTATAAATCCAGGAAGCCGCATCTGAATCCTGTTCCATAAAAAAATTGCGCTCTGTACAATCGCCAAGTCTCCTATACGTCAAAAAACCGCCTGACAGCCGGTACTCCGACTATCAGACGGTCTTTGATTACAGATTAATCATAAATACAAATCATTTATTGCAGTCGCTTTCCACATACAAGCGGAAATCAGTTCAATTCACTTACAACCTTCTTCAGCGCATCCAGAGCATCATCCGGAAGTTTGTCGTATCCGCCCTTTTCAGTCGCAAATGCTGCAACCTCGTTGACACGATCCTGCATACGGGCCTTCAGCTGGGTCAGATATTCTGTATCGTTCATATCAGGAACGAAACCTTCCCAATCCATAATCTCGATATCGGAGAAAGGACCCCATTTCTTAAACTCCGCCTTACCATCTACGATACTCTCAAGGATTCCTAAGGTATCTTTAGGCTGAACCTTCTTGCCCATGAAATCACCAGTATTGATAATGTAGCAGTCTACATTTTTCTCCTCTACCAGTTTCTTAAACTTCTCATAGTCATGAGCCAGGGGATAGGTCCTGAAAGGATTTGCGTAAGGTACAACCACCAGCTTGTTGGGATCAACGCCAGGAGCCAGTCTCTCTGCTGAAGATCTCTTGGTCGCCAATGTAGCGCCCATGACAGAAGCCAGAGAGGAACCTTTCAGCTTCACAACAGGCGGAATGGTGGGATCTTTCATGATCCAGAAAATGGAATTTACCGGAGCGTCCACTCTGTTTACACGGTTCGGAGACCACAAAATAGACTTGATGGCACGGCCGTTGCCATTTCTGATATCCTCAGTCACCAGCTGGACTTTTCCATCCTCATCAATCGTCGCGGAACAGTTCTGTACAGTCAGCAGATATTGGTTATCCGGGCAGCCGGTAGGGTAATCTGCAGTCTTATCAAAATAAGAAGGCTCTAAAGCAACAGAAGCGCAAGTATCGGTATTGATTACAAACGCATCGTCATGAAGTACAGTGACGCCATACTTGCCGCCATGCTTTGCATGGGTCAGCGTAGACTTTCCAGAACCGGAAAGGCCGAATACGGAAGCCACATACTTGCTGCCGTCTGCCAGAGTATATTCCTTCTGTCCGCCATGGCAGGAAGCATAGCCATTACGATTTGCAATGGCCCATGCCATAGTCAAAGTGCCTTTCTTATGCTCACCAAAGTATCTCATACCGAGAATACACGCACAGTTAGTCTCTGTATTGAAATAGCAAAGAGTCTTCTTTGCAGGATCGCTCAGGCAGTCAAAGCTGACGCCGGGATGCTCCACAGGCACCCACTGGGGATCTGAGAAAATATAAATATCCGCTTCCTTGCCATCGCCTACCATTTTAGAATTCTTATACATTTTAACGTATTCATCGGACAGGTACTGGAAGTTTAACATCCAGGAATACATAATATTCTCTTCACCCTCAGGAAGCAGAAGGTGAGCCTTTACCATAAACTCAGAATCCAGTCCCACATAAGCTTCTGCATGGTACATCTTCTTCCAGCGGGAATCATAGATGGCATCCATTGCCACTTTGTCCAGGGCCTCGCAGTCTACTCCAGGCTCTCCGGCAATCCGGCGCGCCGTCGCATAACGTCCAGTAATCGCGCCATCGTTGAACAGCAGAACCTTTGCATCGCTGTCAAGGCCGATTTCCTCTGCTCTATATACCGGCATATCGGTGACTACCGTTCCGGGAGAATTTTTTGCCAGTTTGTAAGCTTCTTTCAGGCTGTTTACTTTCACTACATTGTTGCCGTAAAAAGCGGCCTCGACGATCGCACGGGTCTTGGAAAATCCAACCTTGCCCTTGCCGATCTCAGAAACAGGATAATTTGCTTTTGTCGCCATTTCTTGCGTCCTCCTTTAGAAATTTAAGTGAAATCAAAATCTGCTTTATTATCTCATTTTCCCATAGAAAAGTCAATGCATATCTGTTTAAAAATTGTCAATTTATTTCACAACAATGTTAATAATCCTGCCAGGTACATAGATTTCTTTTACAATATTCCCAGCCAGCTTATTTCCAAGCGCTTCTTTTCCCGCTGCCAGAGCCGCCCCTTTGTCAATGTCCACAGGAAGGGTTACGACGCATTTTGTCTTACCGTTGACCTGAACGGCAATCTCCTTTTCATCATCAGCCATTTTCGCCTTGTCGTACTCCGGCCATTCATTCCCCACAAAAACACTGGCCTCATGGCCCAGCTGGCTCCAAAGTTCTTCACAGATATGAGGCGCAAAAGGCGCCAGCATAGTGACAGCAGTTTCCAGGGTCTCTCTGTCCACACCGCCGTTTTTCTTTGCCAGCTCCAGCATTTTATTGTTGTACTCCATAAAACCGCTGACTACCGTATTTAAACTAAAGCCCTCCAGACGGGTGGTGATATCATAAATCATTTTATGGCGAAGCTTCTCCATTTCTTTTGTGGGAGCCACATCTGCGTCTTTACTATCCATAACCAGATTCCAAAAACGGTTCAGGAAACGGTTTACACCGTCAATCCCCCTCTCGTCCCATTCGGAATCCAGTTCCGGCGGCCCCACAAACAGCTCATACATTCTAAGAGAGTCACACCCATAATCCCGCACCAAATCATCAGGAGAAACCACATTTCCCTTGGATTTACTCATCTTAATACCGTTCTTCCCAGTGATCATACCCTGGTTAAACAGCTTTGTAAAAGGCTCGTCAAAGCTTACCACACCGATATCATGGAGAAATTTCGTATAAAATCTGGAATACAGCAGATGGAGCACTGCATGTTCCACACCGCCGATATACATATCTACAGGAAGGTATTTATCTGCCTTCTCTTTGGAAACCAGTTCCTTATCATTTTTATTATCCACATAGCGGAGGAAATACCAGGAAGAACCTGCCCACTGGGGCATGGTATTCGTTTCTCTCTTCGCCGGGCGCCCGCAAGCCGGGCAAGTGGTATTCACCCATTCATCAATGGCTGCCAGAGGTGATTCCCCCGTTCCTGTGGGCTGGTAAGATTTCACATCAGGAAGCAGCAGCGGAAGCTCTTCTTCCGGCACCGGCACACAGCCGCAGTGATCACAGTGGATAATGGGGATTGGTTCTCCCCAATAGCGCTGTCTTGAAAACACCCAATCGCGAAGCTTATACTGAGTGGTTTTCTTCCCCAGTCCCCTCTGCTCCATAATATCCGGCACTTTGGCCTTTGCTTCCTCAGAAGACATACCGTTAAACTCATCGGAATTAATCATCACGCCGGGATTTACATAAGCCTCCCTGAGATCAGGGTTCTCTTTTCCGTCGGGAGAAATAACCTGGATAATCGGAATCTTAAACTTCGTCGCAAACTCAAAGT
Organism: uncultured Lachnotalea sp.; assembly: GCA_948470255.1. GTDB lineage: Bacteria > Bacillota > Clostridia > Lachnospirales > Lachnospiraceae > Lientehia. The sequence continues at coordinate 1,834 of CAOKOS010000012.1, read as the reverse complement.
CCCTCTCATCATGGGCCGGTACGCACATAATGGCTCCTGTTCCGTAATCTGCCAGGACATAGTCGGACAGCCAGATGGGCACTTTTTCGCCGTTGATGGGATTGATGGCATAGCTTCCGGTAAACACACCTGTCTTTTCCTTATCCTGAAGGCGGTCCACATTGGACTTCATGGAAGCCTGATAGATATAGTCGTCCACCGCTTTTTTCTGCTCCGCCGTGGCAAGCCCCGCCGCCATGGCGTGTTCGGGGGCCAGCACCATGAAGGTGGCGCCGTAGAGGGTATCGGGCCGGGTCGTATAAACCTTGATGGCTTCCTCTTTACCATCCACTTTAAAATCAATTTCCGCGCCGTAGGATTTCCCAATCCAGTCGGTCTGCATCTTCTTTACCTTCTCCGGCCAGTCCAGCTTATCCAGATCGGATAACAGCCGCTCCGCATATGCAGTAATTTTTAACATCCACTGTTTCAAATTTTTCTTTGTCACCGGGGCGCCGCACCGCTCGCAACTCCCGTTTACAACTTCCTCATTGGCAAGGCCTGTTTTACAGGACGGACACCAGTTGATCGGCATTTCTTTTTCATAGGCCAGCCCTGCCTTGAACATTTTTACAAAAATCCACTGAGTCCATTTATAAAATTCAGGATCCGTAGTATTTACTTCCATATCCCAGTCATAAATAGCAGCAATCTGCTTAATCTGCTCTCTGATGTGGTTTACATTGTCCGCTGTGGATTTGGCCGGATGTTCTCCCATCTTAATGGCGTAATTCTCTGCCGGCAGCCCAAAAGCATCCCAGCCCATCGGATGAATGATATAATACCCTTTCATCATCTTATAGCGGCTCCAGACATCAGAGATCACATAGCCTCTCCAATGCCCCACATGAAGCCCGTTCCCTGAAGGATACGGAAACATATCCAGACAGTAATACTTCTGTTTTTTTCCGTCATTGACATTGACTGGGGAATCCTCCCACTTTTTTGTCCACTTCTTCTCAATTTCCTTATGATTATAAGGGATTGCCATGGTTAATACATCCTTTCTTAATATAAAATAAAGTCCTGTGCTTATACGCCTGCGCACAGCATATTGGACGGGGCGGCCGGTTTCCTTGTGGCGCCCTGTGCAATAAAACAGACCCAACGCCTCGATAGAGACGAAGGGCCTGTTCGCGGTACCACTCTATTTCACGGATCATGCCGTGCACTCATCGTTTCTGTAACGGGAATTCCCGCCGCCTCTTACTAAGCCCCTGCCCGCCCTCCATAAAGCGTGGCAGAAACCTTTGAGATGCGGAGCTCCAAGACCAGTTCAGACTATCTCCGGCGCCGCCTCGCACCCGCCGGCAGCTCTCTGAAACCTTAAACAGACCTACTTCTTCTTTTCTTCGCCTTTTTCATATAGAAAATATCTTATATCAAGGAATTTCGTTTGTCAAGTGCCTTGTAGGATTACAATACATAGATTAAACCAGATAGGGAGAAAATTCTAACATCAGGGAATCCTCCAAAGAGAGTTTTATGACTGGATGTCGAACATGGACATCAGTTTTTTGAAGGTATCTTGTCCATCCAGACAGGTATCTGTCAGATAGCCTTCCTCCCATTCCCATTCAGAGAACCCCCCGGTAATAATACATTTTTTTTGCATCCTCAATGATAAACGGAATAATCCCGAAACGCAGACACTCTTTTAATGCGATCAACCTGCCGACTCTGCCGTTGCTATCGGGAAAAAAGTGGTTAGGCAAAACTCTATTATACCACTTCCATTACCTATAAATTACTATTTACTTCCATTCGCAGGATAAATATTCCCCACCGCCGTTCC
>CAOKOS010000011.1 GCA_948470255.1 uncultured Lachnotalea sp. | reverse complement strand
TAAGAGAGAGCATTACGAAAAGCCCAGCGTGAGACGCAAGAAAAAGTCTGAAGCCGCAAGAAAACGTAAATACAATTAATTGTGCGCCAAAAAAGAGCTGTTGTTTGTCAACAGTTCTTTTTTTTGTCCTATTCTCATAGACTGAATTGTAAAAAGAGAGAGGTGGGCCTATGAAAAAAAGACTTGACAGTCTGGTGCAGGCTCTGGAACTGCCGCGGGATGTATGTTTAGGCGCTGCCGTAATCACTGCTGTGGGGTGTATGGAGATGACGGTGGAAAACCACCGGGGAATTTTGGAATATACGCCGGAATGCATCCGTATTTTAAGCGGTATGTGCCGTATCCATATTATTGGGGAACATATGGTTATTTCCTATTTTGGAAGAGATGCTATGAAAGTCAGGGGTAGAATCCGTGAAATCATTTATGAATAGAAAAAACAGGTGGAAGGGGAGGCTGACGGTCAGGGTATCCGGTGAGAACCCTGAACGTTTTTTTAATTTATGCAGCTTCCATGGGATTTTGCTGGAAGCTGTAGAAAAGAAAACAGACGGCATCTATTTTTTCATGAAAGCGGAAGAATTTTTCCGTGCAGGAAGGCTGGCCAGGAAAGCCAGGGTAAAACTCCGCATTAGGGAAAAGCAGGGACTCCCTTTTTTTCTCAGAAGAAGTCGGAGGAGGATTGCTTTTTATGTGGGAATCTTGTGCTGCCTGGGGCTTTTATACGCTTCCTCTTTGTTTATATGGGATATCCATGTGGAAGGAAACACAAAATATACGGACAGCACTCTTCTTAAATTCTTAGAAGAAAAGGGGTATGTCCATGGCATGGCGAAATCGGGGATTTTGTGCGAAGATATTGAAAAGGAAATCCGAAATTATTATGAAGATATCACCTGGGTATCAGCCGAAATATCCGGGAACCGCCTGATTATCCGAATCAAAGAAAATCCATTGATTGATTTAAATGGATCTTCGGACATGGAAGTACAAGGGCATGATGTGACGGCCGCAAAAAGCGGAACTATCATTTCTATTATTACGCGGTCGGGGACTCCACTTGTCCATTCCGGGGATGTGGTGGAACCGGGACAGACGTTGATTTCTGGAAGTTTGGAAATTTTTGATGAAAGTGGAACTCTTTTGAAAACAGAAGAAGTGCAGGCTGACGGAGATGTTTTTGCCGCCACAGTTTATCATTATCAGGAAGAATTTCCTCTGGCTGAGAAGAAAAAATATTATACAGGGGAGGAAAAGGAACGGAATTATCTCTGGATTTTTGGACACCGCCTGTTTTTGCCGGGAGGGAAAAACCATTATCAACAGAGTGACGAAGTTGATTCTTATGAAATCCTTCATTTGTGGGAAAACTTTTATCTTCCTTTGGGGTGGGGAGGTGTGACTGTCAGGGAATATCGGGATGCGGTGAAGGTTCTGACGGAAGAAGAGGCGAAAGCAGAAGCCGAGAGGCGCTTTCAGGCCTACTGTACGGAGCTTTTGGACTCAGGGGCAAAGATTACGGATTCGTCTTTTCATGTGACGGTGGGGATAGATTCCTGCAGGGTGACAGGTACTGTTTATGCGGAAGAGTCCATCGGAATGTCAGGAGAATCATAACTTTTTTGTGAAAAGGGGTTCTATTTGCTGGAAAAAATGTTAAAATAAGAAAGAGTAAATAGAAGGAGGCAGCAAAAAGGTATGGGAATTGTGGAAACGATGATTGATATTCCAGCAGAGCATGAAAGGAATGTTTGCGGCCAGTTTGATGCCTTTTTAAAGAAAATTGAAAAAACCCTGAAGGTGACGATGATATCCAGAGACGGCCTGATTAAAGTCATCGGCCCGGAATCCATGGCCAGAAGGGCCGTGAGCGTGTTTCAGAACCTCATTGAGCTTTCCAAACGAGGGAATACGATTGCAGAACAAAACGTGGATTATGCCCTTTCCCTTGTATTTGAAGAAAAAGATGACAAAATACTGGAAATTGACCAGGATGTCATTTGCAGGACCATTTCCGGAAAACCGGTGAAGCCAAAGACCATTGGGCAGAAAGAATACGTGGATGCCATACGGGAAAAGATGATAGTGTTTGGCCTGGGGCCTGCCGGGACAGGAAAAACTTATCTGGCTATGGCTATGGCTACACAGGCGTTTAAAAATAATGAGGTTGGCCGGATTATCCTGACAAGGCCGGCCATTGAGGCCGGAGAGAAGCTGGGGTTTCTGCCGGGGGACCTGCAAAGCAAAATAGATCCTTATCTTCGGCCGCTTTATGATGCCCTTTATGAGATCATGGGGGCGGACAGCTACCTTCACAATGCGGAAAAGGGACTGATTGAAGTCGCCCCTTTGGCCTATATGCGCGGCCGCACGTTGGACAACGCCTATATTATTCTGGATGAGGCGCAAAACACCACTCCGGCCCAGATGAAGATGTTTCTGACCAGGATCGGTTTCGGCTCCAAAGTGATCATTACAGGGGATTTAAGCCAGAGGGATTTGGCTGGAAACGGGCCTTCCGGCCTTGACGTGGCGGTGAAGGTTCTTAAAAATATTGAAGATATTGCTTTTATCCGGCTTTCCAGCAAAGATATTGTGAGACATCCCCTGGTTCAGAAAATTGTACAGGCTTATGAAGTTTACGAAAGCAAAAACCGTTCCGGGGAAAGGGGAAAGCGAACGGGCGGAAACAGACAGTGGGAGAGATAGTATGACTTGTGAGATTTCTTATGAAGCAAAAGAGCTTCTTTCTGTTCCTTATGAAGAAATCATCCGAACAGTTGTGGAAACAGCCCTTGAGTGTGAGGGCTGTCCTTATGAGGCGGAAGTAAGCGTTACTTTGACCTCAGAAGAAGAGATCAGAAGGATAAACAGGGAATTCAGGGGAATCGACAGCAGTACAGATGTCCTTTCTTTTCCCATGGCACAATATCCGAATCCGGCGGATTTTGAATTTCTGGAAGAGGAGGCTGCCTTTGACTGCTTTAACCCCGAAACGGGAGAACTTCTTTTGGGGGATATTATTTTATCGGTGGAAAAGCTCAAAGAGCAGGCAAAAGCCTATGGCCATTCTCTGAAACGGGAGCTGGCGTTTCTGACTGCCCACAGTATGCTTCACCTTATGGGGTATGACCATATGGAGGAGAAGGAGAGGATTTTGATGGAAGAGAGGCAGAGGCTTTTGATGGAAGCCCTGGCCATTCCAAGGGAATAAGGTGAAAAAAATTTATGAGTCAACAACCGAGAAAAAGAAAGAAAAAATCCAATAATTTCCTGGTACAGGGATCTATTCTGGCAGCGGCGGGGATTCTGGTGCGGATTATCGGTATGGTGTACCGCATCCCCATGCAGAATAAAATCGGCAGCGCTGCCATGGGGATTTATTCATCAGCATATTATATTTATAACATTATGTTGCTGTTATCGTCTTACAGCCTTCCACTGGCCGTTTCCAAGATGGTATCGGCCAGAGTGGCGCTGGGCCAGCATAAAAATGCTTACCGGATTTTTAAAAGCTCCCTGATTTTTTCTCTGATATCGGGAGGGGCTGCCGGCCTGATCACATTTTTTTGCGCGGATTTTTTTGCAACGACGGTTTTAAATGAGCCAGGGGCGGCCTATGCCATCGAAGTATTGGCCCCGACGATTTTTGTCATGGCCTTTCTCGGTACTCTGCGGGGATATTTCCAGGGACTTGGCACCATGATGCCGACGGCCTTCTCCCAGGTCCTGGAACAGATCGTCAACGCGGGCGTCAGTATTGCCGCCGCGTTTATTCTGTTTGACATGGGAGCGGATTTAGATATTGACAAAGGGACCGGAATCTATGCAAATGCTTATGGGGCTGCCGGCGGGACTCTCGGTACGGCTGCAGGGGCTGTCATTGCCCTGCTGTTCTGTATTCTGGTATTTCTGATGTTCCGAAGAGTGCTGAAGCGCCAGATGCAGCGGGATAATACGGTGATGCTGGAATCCTACGGCAATATTGCCAGGGTTCTGGTGGCAACGATTGTTCCTGTCATCATCAGTGGAACGGTTTACAATGTCAGCAATCTTCTGGATAACAGCATTTATGGGTTTTACATGAAGTCTACAGGGGAGTCGGCCTACTATATGGCAAACTGGGGAGTTTATTCCGGCCAGTATTATCTGCTGGTCAACGTGCCAATCGCCATTTCCAATGCCCTGGCTTCCTCCATGCTCCCGGCTCTCACCAGGACAGTGATGGAGGGCCGCAGAGGGGAAATTTTGAGAAAAGTCAATCTGACCATCCGTTTTTCCATGCTTGTGGCCCTTCCAGCCACAGTAGGGTTAACCGTTTTGGGATATCCCATTGTCAACCTGCTTTTCAGGCAGGATACTCAGCTGGGTGGAGATATGTTATTTTTAGGTTCCCTGGCAATCGTGTTTTTCTCACTGTCCACAGTGACAAACGGTATTTTACAGGGGATTAACCGGATGAAAACACCGGTGTGTAATGCCATTATTTCCTTGGCGCTTCATGTGGGGATCCTGGCTGTCCTTTTGTATGGCTGCCATATGGGGATTTACGGCGTAGTCCTTGCCAATGTGCTTTTTGGACTGTCCATGTGTGTTTTTAACGGCATATCCATTGCAAAATATCTTCATTACCGCCAGGAACTGAAAAAAACCTTTGTGCTGCCTTTTTTGGCCTCAGCCATTATGGGGGGGCTGGCTTACCTGGTATATTACCTTTTAAATACGTTTACAGAGAGAAATTCCGTGGCATGTATTACAGCGATGGTTGTGGCAGTGATGGTATATTTTATACTGCTTCTCCTGTTTCGGTGTGTCAGCGAAAAGGAGCTTTGCAGTATGCCTATGGGAGGGAAAATAGCGAGAGTTGCTAAAAAGCTGCACTTATTGTAGTTCCCCCCCGGGGAACCCATACTGCCGTCAGGCATTTTACCAGGTATACTTTTTTTCATAACAGCCAATACTGGGAAAGAGGAGTATATGATTCTCTTTCCCTATTTTAATGAAATCTGAGTGAATGGAGTGACTGTTATGAAAAAGACAATGTGGATATGCGTATCTGGATTTTGCCTATTTTTTTTCTTGTTTTCCACAGTTTATTATTTCAGCTATCGGAATCTGGAGTTGAAAAAAGAACTGGAGCTTTCCAGACAGCAGGCCAGGGGAACTTCCGAAGAACAGGAAGAGACAGAAAGCAGCGCAGAAAGTAAAACAGAAGAAAGTGTGGTAGCTGCTGAAAATCAAAATGTACTTTCCGTCAATGACGATATGCTGTATATTTCCCAGAACTATAATGAGACTGATGGGCTTCTGACGGAAACCATCCTCCCCATACCGGAAGAATATATGGGACTTACCAGGGAGGGGTTGATTGAATATTTGAAAACTGAGGGAAATGGAAAAAGTCTCGTTTCTTTTTCTTCTTCCCGCCTTGTGATACGGACCAGGGAATCCGTTAATCCTGATCATTACCGTTTTCTCCTGGCCATTGAAGAAGGATACCTTAAAATTTACTATAGCGACAGAAGTGATGTTTATATGGAAACGTATCTGACAGAAGAAGAGCTGCCTGATAGTGAAGTAGAAGTCTTGAAAAAAGGGTACTATGTGAAAGATGTGGCGGAGCTGTATGATTATCTGGAATCCATCACCAGCTGAAACCGAGATAAAATATAAAATCAGTTGCCCAAATGAAAAGGCCGAATTATAATAAACACATATCTGAAACGGTAACTGCAAAAAGGAGGGGTTTCATGAGACAGACGGTTGTGATTGGCGGCGGCGCTTCTGGAATGACGGCGGCTGTATTTGCCGCCAGAGAAGGCGATCAGGTGGCGCTTTTAGAACATACGGATGTTCTTGGAAAGAAACTCCTTTCCACCGGAAATGGCCGTTGCAATCTGACAAACCGGATACAAGAGCCGTCCTGTTACCATTCGGAAAATGAAAGCTTTCCGTTTCCAGCGCTGAAACGGTTTGGATATGGGAAAACATTGCAGTTTTTTAGAGGGCTGGGATTATTTTTTAAAGACAGGGACGGATATTTATATCCCCGTTCTTTTCAGGCTTCAGCAGTGAGGGAAGCGCTCCTTTCGGAGCTTTCCAGGCTGGAGGTAGATATTCGGACAAACTGCGTGGTGGAAGAAATAAAGGCAGAAAACGGACGTTTTCTGGTTAAGGCAAGGGATAATTCCTTTGCCGCGGATGCAGTAGTGCTGGCCTGTGGAGGAAAAGCGGCTCCGGCCACCGGTTCTGATGGGAGCGGGTATGGCCTGGCCTGTTCCCTGGGCCATCGGATGATCCTGCCGGTTCCGGCCCTTACAGGCCTTTTGGCTTCTCCCAATCCTTTGAAAAAGGCCGCCGGTGTCAGGGCGGACGGGACTATAACCTTATATATAGGGGAAAAAGAAAAAAAAATGGCGGGAGAAGATACGGGAGAACTGCAAATTACAGATTACGGAATTTCCGGGATTCCTGCCTTTCAGGTGAGCCGATATGCTTCCAGGGCCTTGGCAGAAGGGAAAATGGTTCAGGCCCAGGTGAATTTTTTTTCGGAATATGAAAAAAGGGAGGCAAAGGAGATACTGGCTCAGGCCCTTGACAGGGAGGGGGATTGTTTCCAAAACCTTTGCGGCCTTTTCCCGGAAAAGCTGTCGGCTGTCTTTTTGAAAAAAACTGGCCTTCCCGTACATATTCCGTCAAAACGTCTTGAAAAACGGAAAAAACAGCAGTTGTCGGAACTAATCTGCAGTTTTCCCCTGAATATCACGGCAGTCAATGACTTTTCCAGGGCGCAGGTGACTGCGGGAGGAATCAATACAGACGACGTATGGCCGGAAACCATGGAGTCCAGGCTTTTTCCGGGGCTTTATTTTGCCGGAGAGATTCTGGATGTGGATGGAAACTGCGGCGGATACAATTTGCAGTGGGCATGGGCCAGCGGCTTTCTGGCCGGAAAGCAGGGGAGATTATGATACGTATAACACAGATCAAGCTTCGGCCGGAAGAGGGGGAGGGCCTTCTTCTTTCCAAAATCTGTAAAAAGCTTAAGATTTCAGAAAAAGATATTGAGAGCTGGCAGATTACAAAGAAATCTATTGATGCCAGAAAAAAGGAGGCCCCCGTTTTTGTCTATCAGGTGGATGTCAAGACAAAAAAACAGGAAGAGGTTCTTTTCAGACATGGGAAAGCGCCGGAAATACGACGGGTTACGGAATCTGAGTATCAGTTTCCGAAAAATGCCAGGCGGATCATGCGGCGCCGTCCTATTATTGTAGGTACAGGCCCTGCCGGGCTTTTTTGTGGTTACATGCTTTCTCAGGCAGGATATGGCCCGGTCTTTTTAGAACGGGGCGGTCCGGTGGAAGAGCGGGAAGAGGCAGTGGAGCAGTTTTGGAAAACAGGGGTTTTAAACCCTGAATGTAATGTACAGTTTGGGGAAGGGGGAGCCGGGACTTTTTCAGACGGAAAACTGAATACTCTCATAAAAGACCCTTTTCTCCGTGGAAAGAAAGTTCTGGAGCTTTTTGTGGCCATGGGCGCGGGAAGTGAAATCCTTTATGACAGCAAACCCCATATTGGAACAGATGTTTTAAAACAGGTGCTGAAAAATATGAGGCAGAAAATAGAATCCATGGGCGGAGAGTTCCGTTTCCACACAAAGGCCGTTGACCTGGAAATTACCGGTGGGGCGGTTTGCGGCGTATACATACAGGATATAAAATCCGGAGGGGAAATCTGCCTTCTCCCGGCAGATGTTTTAGTACTGGCCACAGGGCACAGCGCCAGGGATACCTTTCAGATGCTTCATGAGAGGCAGTTAAACATGCATGCAAAAGCATTTGCAGTGGGGCTTCGGATGGAACATCCCCAGTCCATGATCCAGATATCCCAGTATGGGGAAAGGTATGGGGCTTTGCTGCCGCCGGCCCCTTATAAAGTGACAGGACGGGCTTCGGACGGAAGGGGTGTCTATTCTTTTTGCATGTGTCCCGGAGGGTATGTGGTAAACGCATCTTCAGAGCAGGGGATGACGGCGGTGAATGGGATGAGTAACCATGCCAGGGATGGCAGAAATTCCAACAGTGCAATCGTTGTCACAGTTTCCCCGGAGGATTTCCAAAACGGCCTTTCTGCAGATATGAATCCTCTGGCCGGGGTGGAGTTTCAAAGAAGGCTGGAGCAGAACGCATGGCGCATTGGGAATGGCGCCGTACCCATTCAGCTTTATGGGGATTTTAAAGAAAACAGAAAGAGTCTCGGGCCGGGGGAGGTTCTTCCCGATACCAAGGGGAAAAACTGCTATGCCAATCTCAGAGGAATCCTGCCGGATCCTTTGAATAGGGCAATTATAGAAGGCGTGGATTTCTGGGGACAGAAAATCTCTGGATTTGACCGTTATGATGCCATACTTTCGGGGGTGGAGAGCCGTACTTCTTCCCCGATCCGAATCGAAAGAAACCAGCGGATGGAAAGTAATATTGCAGGGATTTATCCATGTGGGGAAGGCGCAGGCTATGCCGGAGGGATTACTTCGGCGGCAGTAGATGGAATCCGGGTGGCGGAAGCCATTGCCTTAGGAGGCTGTCAGGATTAAACTTTCTATCGGACTTTGGAAAACTCAAAACCAGGCATCTTGCCAAGTAAAGAAGAATCTGGTAAAATAGAAATATTAGGCTGTCGCTTTATGGGCTGCCAGAAGTTTAAGAAGAGGGCTGTTTATGGACAGAAAGACAAGACTTTCAGGAAAGAGACGGGTGGTAGTAAAGATCGGTTCCTCCTCTCTGACTCATAAGTACACAGGATATTTAAATCTAAATAAAGTGGAAAAACTGGCCAGGGTGCTCTGTGACCTGAGAAATCAGGGGATGGAAGTGGTGTTAGTCAGTTCAGGGGCCGGCGCTGTGGGGCGGAAGACCATGGGGTATATGGAGCGGCCTGACTATCTTCCGGTGAAACAAGCTTTAGCGGCCATCGGACAGGCGAAACTGATGATGACTTACCAGAAGCTTTTTTCGGAATACAATCAAGTGGTGGCTCAGATCCTGATGACAAAGACCACCATGTTGAACCCGGAATCCAGAAGAAATGCAGAAAATACTTTTGATGAACTTTTGAAAATGGGCGTTATTCCTATTGTAAATGAAAATGATACGGTGGCGACCCATGAAATTGAATTCGGGGACAATGATCGTCTTTCTGCCATTGTGGCGGCGGTGATCCATGCAGATCTTTTGATTCTGCTCTCTGATATTGACGGATTGTATGAAGATGATCCCAGGAAAAACCCTGGCGCCGCTTTCATTGATGAGGTGGCAGAGATCACTGACGATTTGCAGGATATGGGAAAAGACAGTACCGGGAGCACGGTCGGCACCGGCGGGATGTCTGCCAAGATTGTGGCCGCCAGGATGGCTACGGATGCCGGGATAGATATGGTGATTACCAATGGGGATGATGTGGAAAACATATACCGGATCCTGGATGGAGATCCCATTGGAACTTTGTTTCTGGCCCACAAAAACAGAGATTTTGACTTGATTGAATATTTAACAGCTTATTAAATCTGTATTGAGGAGTAAACAGTTATGAAAAAAACAGGCCTTGTTTTGGAAGGCGGGGCCACCAGAGGGATTTTCACCTCCGGAGTCCTTGATTACCTGATGGAGAAAAATCTTTATCTGCCTTATGTGGTCGGTGTTTCAGCAGGTGCATGTAACGGTATTGATTATGTGTCCAGGCAGCCGGGGCGGACAAGAAACTGTATGATCCCCCTTGACAAAAAGAATAGTTATTTGAATATTAAAAAGGCGCTGAAAACAAGAAGCCTTTTTGATATGGACATGATTTTTGACCAGTATCCAAAAGAAACCTTTCCCTTTGATTTTGAAACCTACAGCCATTCAGCCATTCGCTGTGAACTGGCAGTGACCAACTGTTTGACAGGAAAAGCAGAATATCTGGATGAAAGAGGGGATATGGACCGGCTTCTTACCATCTGTAGGGCTTCCTGCAGTATGCCTGTGGTGACAAAAATGGTGGAGATCGAAGGCGTCCCTTACATGGACGGAGGATTGGCTGATTCTGTTCCGGTGGTCAGGATGCTGAAACAAGGGTACAAAAAATGTGTGGTAGTACTGACCAGAAATGCCGGTTATAGAAAAAAACTGTCAAAAAAGGGGGCCGCCATTTATCAGGCTGCTTATAAAGAGTATCCCCAGCTTGTAAAAACCGTGTGCAGGCGCCCTGTGACCTATAACCGGACTATGGATCTGATCGACCGTTTGGAAGCAGATGGCCGCATTTTTGTAATTCGTCCTGAAAAAGCCGTAGTATCAAGGACAGAAAAGCGCCCTGAAGTCCTTGATGATTTTTATCGCCATGGTTATGAGGTGATGGAAGAACGTTATGAAGAACTTCTTCAATATATGGAGGCTGGTTCCGGCAGCCTAACAGGAGGAGAGAGTGAGGAGCAGACATGACAGAGAAAGACATTCAAAGGATCAATGAACTGTATCATAAATCCAAAGGGGAAGGACTTACAGAAGAAGAAAAGGCAGAGCAGGCAAAGCTGAGGCAGGAGTACATCCTGGCCATTAGAAAGAACCTTAGAGGCACCCTGGATAATGTCAGTATCCTGGAGGCGGACGGCACGGTGACGGAGCTTAAAAAGGTGGCAGAGAGAAAGGGAAGAAGGAAAAAAGGCTCATGACAAAAAAAGAAATCAGGCGGACGGTAAAGGAGAGAAGGCAGTCCCTTCTCCTGGAAGAAGGGCAGGCCGCCAGTGAGAAAATCTGTTCTTATGTATGTTCTCTGCCGGAATATAAAGAGGCAGATGTCATCTACTGTTATGTGGATTATAATCATGAAGTATTCACCTGGCCCATTATGGAACAAGCCATGAAGGATGGAAAATGTGTAGCCGTCCCCAGGGTGGATGGAACAGACATGGATTTTTATTATATTACGGAGCCGTTTGATTTGGAACCTGGTTATTTTGGGATCCGGGAGCCGAAAAAGGGGCTTTTAAAAGCGGCAGAAGAAGAAGCGCTTTTTCTGATGCCGGGAGTGGCTTTTGACCGCGCCCATCACCGGGTAGGCTATGGCGGCGGGTTTTATGACCGGTATTTGGAAAAACATCCAAAGCTTCAGACTGTGGCGCTGGCCTATGAGTGCCAGATTTTTGAGGCAGTGCCTTTTGAAGAATTTGATATCCGGCCTTCTGTTTTAATCACTGAAGCAGGAATCAGCCGTCTTGGGGGAGGAATAATGGACGAACTGAAAAAAATGGGGGAACAGGCGCGTGAGGCGGCCTTTCATCTTGGAAGGTTAAGTGTTGCAGAGAAGAACAGAGGGCTTTTGGCAGCAGGGGAGGAACTCCGGAATGAGACAGACAAAATTTTAGCCGCCAATGAAGAAGACATGGAGGCCGGCAGAAGGCGCGGTATGCATGAAGGGCTTTTGGACAGGCTGCGCCTGACAAAAGACCGGATTGACGCCATGGCCGACGGGCTTACGCAAGTTGCAGCCCTGGACGACCCGGTAGGGGAAGTCCTTTCCATGAAAAAGAGGCCAAACGGCCTTGTCATCGGAGAAAAAAGAGTGCCTTTAGGTGTTGTTGGAATCATTTATGAATCCCGTCCCAATGTGACGGCCGATGCTTTTGGCCTTTGTTTTAAAGCGGGAAACGCCGTGATTTTAAAAGGAGGAAGCGATGCCATCAAATCCAATATAGCCATTGCTTCCGTCATCAGAAAAGCCCTTTTAGACAGCGGGCTTCCAGAGGACGCTGTCCAGTTGGTGGAAACCACAGACAGAGAAGCGGCAAAAGCCCTGATGAGGATGAACGGTTATGTCGATGTGCTGATTCCAAGGGGTGGAGCGGGGCTTATTCGTACCGTTGTGGAAAACAGCACGGTTCCCGTTATCGAAACAGGGACGGGGAACTGCCATATTTTTGTGGATGAAAGCGCCAATCTTGCCATGGCTGCGGACATTATCCTCAATGCAAAAACCCAGCGAATCGGCGTCTGCAATGCCTGTGAGTCTTTGCTGGTCCACAAAAACATTTCCGAAAAGCTTTGGAAAATGCTTTCAGGAAGGCTTTCAGATAAACATGTGGAGATCCGCGGGGATGAGACAGTATGCGCCCTGGTGCCGGAAGCGGTAAAAGCTTCTTCGGAAGACTGGGGGAAGGAATATCTGGATTATACCCTGTCAGCTAAAACAGTGGATTCTGTGGAAGAGGCCATTGCTCACATTAACCGTTACAATACGAAACATTCTGAGGCCATTGTTACGGAAAGTTATGAAAATGCGCAGAAATTCCTGGATGAAGTGGATGCGGCGGCAGTTTATGTCAATGCGTCAACACGTTTCACCGATGGTTTTGAGTTTGGATTCGGCGCGGAGATTGGAATCAGTACACAGAAGCTCCATGCCAGAGGCCCCATGGGGCTGAAAGCCCTCACAACGACAAAATATATTATTTACGGAAACGGGCAGGTACGTCCGTGAAAGGAGTTTTCCAAGTGGAACAGTGGGAAAAGTATCCGGTAGAAGCGCCTGTGGAAGAGCCTTTTTGCCAGCAGTATTTTATGGAGCGGTTAAAAGAGATAGTCCAGGTTAAAAGTATGGAGTACGGCCGTTCTCTTACGGCCTGTATCAAGACCTTTGGCTGCCAGATGAATGCGAAAGATTCTGAGAAGCTTATGGGAATCCTGGAACAGGCAGGATTTAAACCTTCAGAAGAGGAAAATTCCGATTTCGTCCTTTATAATACTTGTACTGTCAGGGACAATGCAAATCAAAGGGTTTACGGGAGGCTCGGCTATTTAAACAGCTTGAAGCAGAAAAACCCCCATATGACCATTGCCCTTTGCGGCTGTATGATGCAGGAAGCTTCTGTCATTGAAAAAATCAAAAAAAGTTACCGGTTTGTGGATTTAATCTTTGGCACCCACAATATTTTCCGCCTGGCGGAGCTTTTATTCCTTTGTTATACAAAAGGACAGATGGTCATTGACATCTGGGATGGCACTGACAAGATTGTGGAAAATCTTCCGGCTAAACGAAAATACCCTTTCAAATCCGGCGTCAATATCATGTATGGCTGCAATAATTTCTGCAGTTACTGTATCGTCCCTTATGTGAGAGGACGGGAGAGGAGCAGGAATCCGGAGGATATTGTCCGGGAGATACGGGGATTGGTGGAGGATGGCGTGGTAGAAGTCATGCTCCTGGGACAGAATGTTAATTCTTACGGAAAAACCCTGGAAAATCCCATGTCTTTCGCAAAGCTTTTGAAACAGGTGGCCAAAATCCAGGGGCTGGAACGGATTCGCTTTATGACATCCCACCCAAAGGATTTGTCGGACGAGCTGATCGAAACCATGCGGGATTGTCCCAAAATCTGCCGTCATCTCCACTTACCGCTTCAGTCTGGAAGTTCCCGGATTTTAAAGCAGATGAACCGCATTTATGACAAGGAGCAGTATTTAGCCCTTGCAGGGAAGATCAAAAGGGAAATCCCTGACATTTCTCTGACGACAGATATTATCGTAGGATTTCCCGGAGAAACGGAAGAAGATTTTGAGGAAACGCTGGATGTGGTGCGCCGTGTTCGCTATGACAGCGCCTTTACATTTATTTATTCCAAACGGACTGGTACGCCTGCGGCCGCCATGGAAAACCAGGTGCCAGAGGAGGTCGTAAAGCCACGTTTTGACAGGCTCCTCGCAGAAGTGCAGAACATATCTGCCGAAATGTGCAGAAAAGATGTGGGAAAGACCATGACAGCTTTAATCGAAGGTATGGATAGCCATGACCCGTCTCTGGTGACTGGCCGTTTAAGCAACAATATTATGGTTCATATCCCGGGAGATTCTTCCGATATCGGAAAGCTTATACCGGTTAAGCTTTTAGAATCCAAGGGTTTTTACTATATGGGGAAAAAGCTTCCGTAAGGGGGAGGAATTATGGATACGCAGATTCATTCCTTTGCAGAAAAAAGAAAAAATGTCCAGAAGAAATTTCAGGATAATAAAGACAAAAAAGAAACGATCCTGATTGTTTCCTTGGCAGTGGTGGTCTTCCTGTGTGTTTTGCTCCTTGTGTGGGGATTATCCCCAGATGCGGGAAGAGGCGCCTGTTTCAGAAAGGAAACCCCTTCTATACAGGGGAATGGCCGTTCCCTCTATTTGTCCTCCCATCTGCCTGGCGCATATAAAGGAATGGAGCCTGATGAAGGAGATAAGTTTTCTTACAAACGGTTTTCAGGAGGAGACACCATGTACTGCACATACTTTGGCCTTCTGAATATCAGAAGCGGCCCCACGGCAGAAGATGCTGTGGTGGCGCGTATTTCCTATGGAGATGCCATACAGGTTTTCTGGAAGGAGAATACAGGCTATGTGCGTGTCCGTTACAGAAAACCCCATTCGGCGGAAACCGTAGAAGGTTATTGTGTCATAGAGGAGCTTTCAGAAACGCCGCCTTCTGATGAAAGAGTTTTTTTAGATACCCCGGATTATAAACAGCAGGATCCCCGGTGGGGAGAGCTTTCTTTGGGAGAAAGCTATGAAACCATTGCGTCCGCCGGATGCGCCACTTCCTGCCTGGCCATGTCTTATTCCTACCTGGAAGGGACGCCCACCACGCCGGACGGCATGGCGGAACGGCTTTTCTATAATGAAGAAGGGAACCTGGGATTCCCAAAAGTTTATGAACAGAACTGGGATTCCAATTATCTTGAAGTATCTCTTCTTAAACTTCAGGAAGGAATCCCTGTGTTGATTGGCGGTTTCAAAGAAGACGGACATCCCCACTGGGTGCTGATTAGCGGTTATGTAGGGGACGGGACAGAACTTAAGGCTTCTGATTTTTTGATCCATGACCCGGCATCGGAAGAACGGCCGACACTGGCGGAATTTTTTGAGGATTATCCGGTTCACAATAAAATTGTCTATTACCAGGGGGAAAATTCCTAACTGGGAATTTAAAGACAGACTACAGAACAGAGAGGTTAAATACGTGGCAGGGCAGTTATCACCGATGATGCAGCAGTATATGGAGACGAAAAAACAATATCCCGGCTGTATTCTTTTTTACCGTCTGGGGGATTTTTATGAAATGTTTTTTGACGATGCAAAAACAGTCTCCAGGGAGTTGGAGCTTACCCTGACAGGGAAGGAATGTGGCCTTTCGGAGCGGGCGCCTATGTGCGGCGTTCCTTATCATGCGCTGGATACCTATTTAAGCCGCCTGGTGCAAAAGGGTTATAAAGTAGCCATTGCGGAACAAATGGAAGATCCAAAGATGGCGAAAGGGCTTGTAAAACGGGAAGTCATCAGAATTGTGACACCAGGCACACTGCTGGACAGCCAGGCTTTGGATGAGACAAAAAATAACTACCTGATGTGTATTGTCTATCTGGCAAAATCTTTTGGAGTGGCTGTATCAGATATCACCACAGGGGAATTTCTGGTGACGGAGCTGCCCACTATCCGGGCCCTGTTGGATGAAATCTATAAGTATACGCCTTCAGAAATTATCTGTAATGAAGCCTTTTATATGTCCGGCGTTGATTTGGAGGCCCTCAAGGGGAGGGTGAATGTCCTGGTCACTTCTCTGGAGAACCGCTATTTTGACGGGGAGACTTGCGAGGATACCCTGAGGGGCCATTTCCATGTGGAACGGCTTTCCGTCCTTGGGCTGGATGATTATAAAATCGGCCTGGTGGCTGCGGGCGCGGAGCTTCTTTACCTTTTGGAAACCCAGAAGAATTCTTTGGGCCATATTACAAAGCTGACGCCTTACCGCTCCGGGAAATATATGCTGATTGACACTTCCACCAGAAGAAACCTGGAATTATTGGAGACTCTCCGGGAAAAGCAAAAGAGGGGAAGCCTCCTGTGGGTTCTCGATAAAACCAGGACGGCCATGGGCGCCAGGCTTCTTCGCAGCTTCCTTGAACAGCCATTGATCGACAGGGAAGAAATCCTGCGCCGCCAGGATGCCATAGAGGAGTTAAACGGCGCTTATATTACCAGGGAGGAACTGATCGAGTATCTGAACCCCATTTATGACCTGGAACGGCTGATGGGACGGATTTCTTATAAGTCGGCCAATGCCAGGGATTTGATTTCTTTTAAGAATTCCCTTCAGATGCTTCCCCATATTAAAAATCTGCTGAGGGAGTTCCATGCCCCTTTGCTGGAGGAGCTTTGTGAAAACCTGGATATCCTTGAAGACTTGGCAGGACTCATTGAAAAAGCCATCGTAAACGACCCTCCCTTTGTAATCCGGGAGGGGGGCCTGATTAAAGACGGGTTCCACGAAGAGGCCGACCAGCTCCGGAAGGCAAAGACAGACGGGAAGACATGGCTTGCAAAGCTGGAGACAAAAGAGAGGGAAGAGACGGGGATCAAAAATCTTCGGATTAAGTACAACAAAGTATTTGGATACTATTTGGAAGTGACCAATTCTTTTCTTTCCCTGGTTCCGGGACATTATGTGCGTAAACAGACACTGACTGGTTCGGAACGGTTTACCACCGATGAATTAAAGAAGCTGGAAGAGATCATTTTAGGCGCAGAGGACAAGCTGTTCGCCCTGGAATATGACTTATTTTGTCAGGTTCGGGACGATATCGCCGGGCAGGTGGCCAGAATCCAGAAAACAGCCCACTGCATTGCCTGGATTGATGTACTCACGTCCCTTTCCGTGGCCGCCACAAAAAATAATTATGTCCGTCCGAAAATCAATGAAAAAGGCGTGATTGACATAAAGGGCGGCCGCCATCCGGTGGTAGAGCGTATGATGCGGGATGATTTATTCATTTCCAACGATACATATCTGGATAACGGGCACAACCGGCTGTCTGTGATTACCGGCCCCAATATGGCGGGAAAGTCCACTTATATGCGCCAGACGGCGCTGATCTGTTTGATGGCACAGATTGGAAGCTTTGTGCCGGCGGCCACGGCCAATATCGGAATCTGCGACAGGATTTTTACCAGGGTCGGCGCTTCAGATGATTTGGCCAGCGGCCAGAGTACTTTTATGGTGGAAATGACGGAGGTAGCCAATATTTTACGGAATGCCACCAGAAACAGCCTTTTGATTCTCGATGAAATCGGGCGGGGAACCAGTACCTTTGACGGCCTTTCGATTGCCTGGGCAGTCATTGAATACATTTCCAACACAAAAATTCTGGGGGCGAAAACACTGTTTGCCACCCATTACCACGAACTTACGGAGCTGGAAGGTTCCATCAAAGGCGTCAATAATTACTGCATCGCAGTGAAGGAAATGGGAGATGATATTGTATTCCTGCGAAAGATTGTAAAGGGCGGTGCAGATAAAAGCTACGGAATTCAAGTGGCAAAACTGGCGGGAGTGCCGGAAGCCGTGCTTGTCCGGGCAAAAGAACTGGCTGAAGAGCTGGCTGATGCGGATATTTCCGTCCGTTCCAGGGAAATTGCCGGAGCTGTAAAGGCTGCAAAGCCCCATGTACCGCGGTTGGATGAGGTGGACTTAAAGCAGATGAGCCTGTTTGATACAGTGAAAGATGATGATATCTTAAAGGAACTGGAAGCCATGGAGCTTTCGGCCATGACTCCCATTGATGCCCTCAATACCCTCTACAGACTACAAAACAGTTTGAAAAACAGATGGAAATAATTCGGCGGCAAGGGGAAAACTTAAGGCAGGGAGGGATAGCTATGCCTGAAATTGCGGTTCTGGATCAGGAAACCATCAACCAGATTGCGGCGGGAGAAGTGATTGACCGCCCTTCTTCCGTGGTGAAGGAACTTTTGGAAAACGCCATTGATGCGGGAGCCACGGCGGTGACAGTGGAAATCCGTGACGGCGGCATCTCCCTTATCCGGGTTACAGACAATGGATGCGGCATTGAAAAGGAACAGATCTCCAGGGCTTTCCTCCGTCATGCCACCAGCAAAATACGTTCGGCGGTGGATCTTCTGACCGTTTCTTCCCTAGGGTTTCGCGGCGAAGCCCTGTCAAGTATTGCTGCTGTATCCCAGGTGGAACTCATTACAAAGACAGCTGCGGAACTGACAGGGACTCGTTACCAGAACCACGGTGGGGAAGAAATTTCCTTGGAAGTAGTAGGAGCGCCGGAAGGCACTACATTTCTTGTCCGAAACCTTTTTTACAATACCCCAGCCAGGAAAAAGTTTTTAAAGTCCCCTCAAACGGAAGGTTCCTATATCAGCAGCCTTGTGGAGAGGATGGCCCTTTCCAGGCCTGATATTTCCATCCGGTTTATCCAGAATAATCAGAACCGGCTCCATACGTCGGGGAATCATAATCTGAAAGACCTTGTTTACATGATTTTCGGCAGGGAAATTTCTGCCAATCTGGTTCCCATGGAAATTGTCACAGAACAGGTACAGATCACAGGATTTTTAGGAAAACCCCTGATTTCCAGGGGAAACAGGACTTATGAGAATTATTTTATCAACGGCCGTTATATCAAAAGCAATTTAATCAACAAAGCCATAGAAGACGGATATCATTCTTATATGATGCAGCATAAGTACCCTTTCGTGATCCTCCACCTGGAAATAAAACCGGAACTTTTGGATGTGAATGTCCATCCTTCCAAAATGGAACTTCGTTTCAGCAACCAGGAAGAAATTTATAATTTGATCTGCCATGGAGTCAGGGAGACTTTGGCGGGGAAAGAGCTGATCCGAAAAGTCTGCCTGGAAGAAGAAAAAAAGCCTTCGGAAATGGTTTCAAAAGAAGCGATCCCTTTAAAAACATCTATTCCGAAAAATGGGGAAAACAGAAACTTTTCAGGGGCCATAAAGGGGCCGGAACCCTTTGAGGTGAAAAGAAGTATGGCATCTGCCATTCCCCCGGTGGAACCGCCCAAGCACTTGCGCGAACATGTTGTAAGTTATGTGCCCGATGTTGATACAGGGGAAATAAAGAAAAACCCTGTGGACAAAAACCCACTGGCAGGCCACAGGCAGATGGAGCTTTTTGAGGAAAAAATGTTTTCCAGGGAAGCCCGGAAACAGTACCGGTTTCTGGGACAGTTGTTTGATACTTACTGGCTGGTTCAATATAAAGAGGATTTGTTGATCGTTGATCAGCATGCGGCCCATGAAAAAGTGCTGTATGAGCGGCTTGTAAACCAGATGGCCCAAAAAAAGATTTACGGGCAAATGGTAAGCCCGCCGATTCTTCTGACCCTCAATATGAGAGAAGAAGAAATCCTTATGAAATTTATGGAACGGTTCCGGCAGCTGGGATTCGAGATCGAATCTTTCGGCGGAAAGGAATATGCGGTAAGCTCTGTCCCGGCAAATCTTTACGGAATTGCCCAGCGGGAGCTTCTTTTGGAGCTTTTAGACAGCCTTACGGAGGAGCTTTCCAGAGAATCTGATGAATTGATTCTGGAAAAGCTGGCATCCATGAGTTGCAAGGCTGCCGTAAAGGGGGGGGATTCCCTGTCTGTCCGTGAAGCGGAAGCTTTGATTGATGAACTTTTAGCCCTGAAAAACCCTTATGCCTGTCCCCATGGAAGGCCTACCATTATTGCCATAAGCAAAAGGGAGCTTGAAAAGAAATTTAAAAGGATTATCTGATATGAAAAAACCATTACTGATTCTGACCGGACCGACTGCCGTGGGGAAAACAGCTCTTTCTGTGAAAGCGGCAAAGGAGTTTGACGGGGAAATCATAAGCGCTGATTCCATGCAGGTATATAAAGGGATGGATATCGGTTCCGCAAAGGTAACATCAAAGGAAATGGAAGGCGTCCCCCATCACCTGATTGATGTTCTGGAACCGTGGGAAGAGTTTCATGTGGTCCGGTTTAAGCAGATGGCAAAAGCAGCCATGAAGGGGATTTATGAAAGAGGGCATCTTCCCATCCTCACAGGAGGCACCGGTTTTTATATTCAGGCGCTGTTATATGATATTGACTTTACGGAAAACGATGCGGATTTTTCCTATCGAAAGAAGCTGGAGGCATTGGCTAAAGAACGGGGGGCTTCATATCTCCACAGCCTTTTACAGATACGCGACCCCCAGGCTGCGGAAGAAATCCATGAAAATAATATTAAACGAACCATCCGCGCCCTGGAATTTTATGAGAAAACAGGGACTCCCATTTCGGAACATAACCGGGCAGAGCGGGAGAAAGAGTCGCCTTATCGGTTTGCTTACGTGGTTTTAAACAGGGAGAGGCAGGAGCTTTACCGGAAAATTGACCGTAGGGTGGATCAAATGCTTGCGGACGGGCTTTTAGATGAGGTAAAAAAGCTGAAAGCCATGGGTTTTACAAAAGATATGGTTTCCATGCAGGGGCTTGGCTATAAAGAACTGTTGGCTTATCTGGACGGAGAAACAGATTATGAAGAAGCTGTCCGGATTTTAAAACGGGATACCAGGCATTTTGCCAAACGCCAGCTGACATGGTTTAAAAGGGAGGGGCAGGCAGACTGGCTTTCCCTGGATGGAAAAACAGAAGCAGAAGCGTTAGAGGAGCTTGCCGGGATACTGCAGTCCAAAGGTTTCACGGCAGGAAGGAGAGTTCTATGAATGTTTTGAAAGATATGTATGGCACCCTTGGCCTTGATGAAAGAATCCTGGTCCTTGGGGAAGAAGTGGAAGCCTCCCTGAAAGAACGGTTTGATACGATAGATAAAACTGCAGAGTACAATCAGATTAAGGTGCTTCAGGCCATGCAGAAAAACCGGGTGGCGGAAGCACATTTTTCTGGTTCCACCGGATATGGGTATAATGATATGGGGAGGGAAAACCTGGAACAGGTGTATGCCGATGTGTTCCATACACAGGCAGCCTTGGTACGGCCGCAGATCACCTGCGGCACCCATGCGCTTTGTGTGGCTCTTTCTGCAAATGTCAGGCCTGGAGATGAAATCCTTTCCCCTGTGGGGAAGCCCTATGATACCCTGGAAGAAGTCATTGGAATCCGTCCTTCCAAAGGCTCTCTGAAAGAATACGGGGTTTCCTATGCCCAGGCAGATTTGAAAGAAGACGGTTCTTTTGATTTTGATGCCATTGGCCGCGCCATAAATGAAAGGACAAAGCTGGCAACTATCCAGCGTTCCAAGGGATACGCTTCCAGGCCAACCCTTTCTGTTCCACAGATTGGAGAGCTGATCGCGTTTATCAAATCCAGGAAACGGGATATCATCTGTATGGTGGATAATTGTTACGGCGAATTTACCGAAACCCTGGAGCCAACGGACGTGGGAGCGGATTTATGTGTCGGTTCGCTGATTAAAAATCCCGGCGGAGGACTCGCCCCCTGCGGCGGTTATATTGCAGGGAAGGAAGAATATGTAGAACAGGCGGCTTTCCGCCTGAGCGCCCCGGGCCTGGGGAAAGAGGTGGGCGCCAGTCTCGGGCTGTCCCAGACCTTGTATCAGGGCTTTTTTCTGGCGCCGGTGGTGACGGCAGGCGCTGTCAAAGGAGCTGTTTTTGCGGCAGCCCTTTACGAACGGCTGGGATTTCCCGTGTATCCTTCCTCAGCCACAGAGCGTCATGATATCATCCAGGCAGTAGACTTAGGCTCTCCTGAGGCATTAAAAGCTTTTTGTCTGGGAATCCAGGCGGCTGCCCCTGTGGACTCTTTTGTAACTCCGGAACCATGGGCCATGCCCGGCTATGATTCGGATGTGATCATGGCGGCAGGCGCTTTTATCCAGGGTTCTTCCATTGAACTTTCTGCCGATGGCCCGCTGAAGCCGCCATATACAGTATTCTTCCAGGGTGGGCTCACCTGGTATCATGCAAAAACAGGGATTTTGATGTCTGCGCAAAAGCTTTTGGAGGCAAATGTGATTGCTTTGTGAGCAAATCATTAAGATTCATTAAGATTTTTTTTTTCTGTGTACATGAGATTAAAATTGTGATAAACTGATAAATAGTAATTTTTTGGATTTGGAGAGTTTTAGAGAAACAGGAGAATATTACCAGATGAAGACAGCGAAAAATAAGTGGTCTCTGCTGATTTTAATCCTGTCGGGGGTGGTACTGGGAGGCTTTCTGGGACAGCTGCTTGGGGGTGTTTCCGCATTTCAGTGGCTGAATTTTGGACAAACCTTCGGCCTTGCAAGTCCTATGGTTCTGGATTTGGGAATTCTGACCATCACCTTTGCATTGACCATCAAGATTACCATAGCTGGGATTTTGGGAATGGTAATCGCCATTGTGATTTATCGGCTGCTTTGAACAAATTTTGAACAAATCGGTTTTTGGCCTGACTTCAAAAAGGAGGCAGGCGTATGACACGAAATACAATCAGTGAACTTCCGGTTTCTGAACGTCCTTATGAAAAATGTCTGGCATTGGGACCGGCCGGGCTTACCGATGCGGAGCTTCTGGCAATTATCCTGCGAAGCGGGACGAAAGGCCAGGGCGCCCTTGAAACTGCCAGACAGATTTTAGAATTAAGTATACCTTATGGAGGGCTTTTAGGACTGTACCATCTGACACCGGATGAACTACGGACAGTTCCCGGTATTGGGACGGTAAGGTCAATTCAGCTTTACTGTATCGGGGAACTTGCCAAAAGAATCAGCCGGAATAAGATGAACAGAGAACAGGCATTCCTTTCCCCCGATGGGGTGGCCGCCTATTTTATGGAAGATATGCGTCACAGGGAAACAGAAGAACTCAAGGCCCTGTACCTGGATACGAAGGGGCACCTTTTGAAAGAGCATACGCTCTCCATCGGCACAGTAAATGAAGCGCTGATTTCCCCCAGGGAGATTTTTCTGGAAGGTTTAAAGTATCAGGCTGTCAGTTTGATTCTGCTCCACAATCATCCAAGCGGCGACCCGGAACCCAGCAAAGAGGATATCCTGGTGACAAAACGCGTTGCGGCGGCAGGCCAGATTTTAGGCGTCTCCCTCCTCGATCATATTATTATCGGGGATCATTGCTATACAAGCTTAAAAGAACGAGGAACATTGTAAAATGAAAGATAAGAAGAAATTTTCTCTTCCAGCCAGATATGCTTTGTTTTTTTTAATGTTATTTTGTATCATCCTTCTGGCCGTCAGTTATTTCCGGCCGGGTTTTTTAAGTCCTTTTACTAATGCGGTAAATTCTGTACTTGCACCTATGCAGAAAGGATTAAACCGTTTGGGAAGCAGTTTTGCCGATACGGCTTACGATTATCAAAGCCTGGAAGAAGCCAGGGCAGAGAACCAACAGCTAAAGGAAGAGCTGGCCGCATTGAAAGAGGACATCGGGAATTACCAGCAGGGACAGGTGGAACTGCAGGAATTAAGAGAACTTCTTGAACTAAAAGGGCAGTATACGGATTACGAAACGACCGGAGCCAGGATTATCCAAAAAGATGCCGGAAACTGGTATCATTCCTTTGTGATTGATAAAGGTACGGAAGATGGGATTGAGAAAGATATGAATGTCATTGCCGATGGCGGTTTAGTGGGGATTGTGACGGATGTGGGAAGCAATTTCGCAAAAGTGCGTTCTATTATTGACGATGACAGCAATGTCAGCGCCATGTCCTTAAATTCCGGCGATGCCTGCATTGTATCAGGTGATCTACAGCTTTATGCCGAAGGGCGGCTTCGCATCAGTTATATTGATAAAAATGATAATGTCTGGGACGATGATAAAATTGTAACTTCCAATATCAGTGATAAATTTCTTCCCAATATCCTTATTGGCTATGCCCAGGGGATAGAGGTTGACAGCAACAACGTGACAAAATCCGGATACCTTATTCCTGCAGTGGATTTTGGCCATCTGCAGACGGTTTTGGTAATTAAGACATTAAAGGTAACAGGTGAGGAGAGTCAGCCTTGAGACGATTTAAGCGGGTTTTTATAACAGCATTGATTATATTTGCAGGATTTATCCTCCAGTTCGGACTATTTGCAAATAGTCCTCTTATTGGCACAGTTCCCAATATTCTTCTGATTATTACAGTATCTTTTGGATTTATGAATGGGAAGAATCAGGGGATGGCGGTGGGGTTTACCTGCGGGCTTTTGATGGATATTGTATCCATGGGTGCAGTGGGATTCCATATGATTATTTTTATTTTAATCGGTTATGTGAATGGAGCGCTGCATCGTTTTCTGTATTCGGATTCTATCATCTTTCCGTTATTTGTTACAACTTTTTGCAGTTTTGCCTATAGTGGATATCTCTATGTGTTTCAGTTCCTGATCAGGAATCGGTTGAATTTTGTCTATTACCTGCTTCATGTTATCATACCGGAAGCAGTATATACAGTGGTTTTGGCCGTTCTGGTCTATCAGATTATATCCTCCGTGAATTACCGGCTGGAAGAGGCCGAAAGAAGGAGTGCGACGAAATTTGTTTAGTGAATTGTGGGAATTTTTTATAAGTATTATAAAGAGCATTGTAAAATCCAGGCTGTTCGTGGTAAGCATTTTGTTTATTGGCATGTTCAGCGTTCTTGTCATGCGCCTTTTCAGGCTTCAGATCGTGGAAGGGGCCGGATACCAGGAGAATTATGTGCAGAAAACATTAAATGTAGTAAGCACTTCCGGTACAAGAGGTAATATTTATGACAGAAATGGAAATCTTTTAGCTTACAGCAAGCTGGCTTATGCAGTTTCCATTGGTGATACCGGTTATTATAAAAATGGATATGAAAGAAATGAGATGCTGTTGCGTCTGATACCGATCCTGGAAAAACATGGGGAAACCCTGGTTACTTCCCTTTCCCTGGCTCTGGATGGAAATGGGAATTTTCAGTATACCACCAGCAGTGAGGAAGAACGGCTTCGCTTTCTTCGGGATGTCTATGGTCTGAAAAGTGTGGAAGATTTAGATGATGAAGATGGAAAATATCCGTCGGATGTTTCAGCGGCCCAGTTGTTCCAATATTTGAAAGAACGGTACGGCGTTGGTGAAAACGCAGATAAAACCACTTATGAGGTGGACGATGAAACCGCCCTTAAGATGTTGAATATCCGCTATGCCATGACCTTAAACGCTTTCCGGCGTTATGATGCCATAACGGTAGCTTCTGATATTAAGCTGGAGACTGTGGCCGACATTAAAGAAAATTCCCAGGATCTTAAGGAAGTCAATGTGGAAGAGCAGACTGTCCGTATTTACAATGACAGTTACGCTTTTTCTCATATTCTCGGTTATACAGGGCAGGCTGATGCCGATGAGCTGGAAGAACTGCAAAAACAGGATGAAAGCTATGAGTTGGGCGATGTAATCGGCAAATCCGGCATTGAATCTGCCATGGAGCTGGAACTATCCGGCGTCAAGGGCAAACAGACCATGTATCTGGACAGTGAAGGACGGATTCTTGAAATCACAGATACGACGGAGCCAGAAACAGGAAATGATATTTATCTGAGTATCGACCGTGATTTACAGGTGGGGATTTATCACCTTATAGAGCAGAATCTGGCTGGTATCTTGGTTCAGCGCCTTACGGACGATCCCACCTATGTAGTCACTGAAGACACCGATGCATCGAAGATTTTAATTCCGGTAAAAGATGCATACTTTCAGTTTATCAACAACAATATCCTGTCCATGGAACATTTTGCAGACGAAACGGCCAGCTCTCTGGAAAAGAGTATATATGACCGTTACACATCCAGAAAAGCCTCTGTGCTGCCCAATATTTCCTCACATCTTATGAGCGAGGCTTCGCCGGCTTTTGATAAATGTTCTGCAGATATGCAGGATTATCAGGATTATATTTTTGATTATATGAGGGATCATGAGTTCTTTTTGGAAGGATCTTTCAGTTCCTCTGACAGTATTTATATGGGATGGGTCAATGAAACCATCAGTTTCCATGATTTTCTTTACCATGCAGTGGAGGAGGGCTGGATTGATCCGGAAAAGTTGAACTCTGAGGCAAAGTACACCAGTACGGACGATACGTTCCAGACTTTGATCGACACATTGACTGCTACGATGGATACGGATACCGGTTTCCAGAAACTGATTTACAAATATCTGATACAGGATGATGTGGTATCTGGAAGAGAGCTGTGTTTGTGCCTTTTTGAACAGGGCGTTCTGGAGCAGGATGAGGCAGCTATTGCTTCCCTTCGGGGCGGAAACGATGCTACGGCATATCAATTCCTTAAGGATAAAATTTCCAATATGGAGTTGACGCCGGCCCAGCTGGCTTTGGATCCCTGCTCTGCTTCCTGTGTAATCACGGATGTGAATACCGGAGAAGTGAAAGCGCTTGTTACTTATCCGGGTTATGACATTAACCGGTTTTCCGGTTCCATTGATTCAGCTTATTACTGGGGTTTATATAACGATTTAAGCCAGCCTTTCTTAAACCGGGCCACCCAGGTGGAGACGGCGCCCGGCTCCATTTTCAAGGTATTGACCTCCGTAATCGGCCTGGAAGAACATGTGGTAAACAAAAATACAATCATTGATGATACCGGAACCTTTGAGCGGCAGGGCCTCCACCTGCGGTGCTGGAATACCAGCGGCCATGGGAATCTGGATGTGGTGGGCGCCCTGGCCCAGTCCTGCAACTATTATTTTTCGGAAATTGGATGGCTGATTTCTCAAAAGGGCGGGGATTATGATGGAAATACGGGGATTGCCACCATACAAAAATATGCGGAAATGTTTGGGCTCGGAGGAAAATCCGGTGTGGAGATTTCGGAGAGCGCTCCTCATATTACAGACCAAAACCCGATTCCTTCCTGTATCGGACAGGGGACCCATACTTACGCTACCATTCATTTGTCCAGATATGTGACGACAGTAGCCAGCAGTGGGAATCTTTACAAATACAGCCTGATTTCCAAAATACAAAAGAGCGATGGAGAGCTTGTACGGGAGTACAAGCCTGAAATTGAACAGCACGTTGACTTAGCTCAGTCTACCTGGGAAATCATTCATGAAGGGATGAAAGAGGTCGTGGGGCCGAATGGAACCTTTGCAAAGAATTTTAAAGATTCCCAGGTTTTGAATGAGGTGGGGTTTGCCGCCAAATCCGGGACAGCTGAACAGTCCAAGGGCCGGGCAAACCACGCAACCTTTATTGCATATGCGCCGGTTGAATCTCCTGAAATTGCTCTTTCTGTAGCAATTCCAAACGGTTATGGTTCCAGCTATTCGGGAGCGCTGTCAGAGCAGATTTTAAGCTACTGCTATGGTTATATCACCCTGGATAGTATATTGGAAAACAACCATGCAGTCAGCGCTGAAACGGAGCATGTATCCGATTAAAACCATGGGGTGAGAGAATGCGGCAGACAGTCATTATCAAAGGAAACAATTACGGCCTTTCTGTATTCCTTGATGGAGAGCTTCCTATGGAGAAGCTGCTTGATGATATCAGGGAAAAGTTTCAGGAATCCGCGAAATTTTTCCGCGGGGCGAAAATGGCCATTTCCTTTGAGGGACGCACACTTACAACGGAGGAAATTAATGTAATCGTAAATACCATTTGTGAAAACTCAGAGATCGAAATCTCCTGTGTCATCGACACGGACAAAGCACGAGAAGCCTTTTTCCGGCAAACGTTGGAAGAAAAGGCCAAAGAGGAAGCAAGCAGACAGCCTTTTGGAAGCGGCCAGTTCTATAAAGGGACGCTCCGCTCTGGACAGGCGCTGGAGGCAGAGGGAAGCATCATTATGCTCGGTGATGTGAATCCCGGCGCCAGGATTGTTGCGAAAGGAAATATCATTGTGCTCGGCGCTCTGCACGGTACGGCCATTGCCGGACTGGGCGGAAAGAAACACGCCATCGTCGTGGCTCTGGAGATGGATCCCATTCAAATCCGCATCGGAGAAGTGGCTGCCCGTATAAACGGTAGACGAAAATTGTCCGATGGCGCACAGATTGCATATCTGGATCTGGGAAGCATCCATATAGAGCCTCTTTGCAGAGATGTGATTGACGAGGTAAGTTTCTCATAGCGCAGGAATTTGAATTGGAGGAAAGAAAAATGAGTGAAGTGATTGTCATTACGTCCGGGAAAGGCGGAGTCGGAAAAACCACTACTTCTGCTAATTTGGGAACAGGCCTTGCCATGTTAAACAAGAAAGTCGTATTGATTGACACCGATATCGGACTCAGGAATCTGGATGTGGTTATGGGACTGGAAAACAGAATTGTTTATAATCTAGTTGATGTGATTGAAGGAAGCTGCCGTTTAAGCCAGGCTCTGATTAAGGACAAGCGTTATCCAAGCCTTCAGCTTCTGCCTTCGGCCCAAACTAGGGATAAATCCAGTGTTTCTCCAGAACAAATGAAAAAACTGATTGATTCCCTCAAGGGGGAATTCGATTACATACTTTTAGACTGCCCTGCCGGTATTGAACAGGGGTTTAAAAATGCCATTGCCGGAGCCGACCGGGCAGTGGTCGTCACTACTCCTGAAGTATCTGCCATCCGGGATGCCGACCGGATCATCGGCCTTTTAGAAGCCAATGGAATCCGCCGTATTGATTTGATTATCAACCGGATTCGCATGGATATGGTGAAGAGGGGAGATATGATGTCCATTGAGGATGTCATTGACATCCTGGCGGTCCGCCTGATTGGGGCAGTTCCCGATGATGAAAATATTGTGATCTCCAGTAATCAGGGGGAACCGCTTACCGGTTCTGACTGTCTGGCTGGACAGGCTTATATGAATATTGCGAGACGCATCACCGGTGAGGATGTTCCTATGCTGGATTTGAATGTGAAAAACGGCTTTTTTTCCAGATTGGCCGGGGCTTTTAAAAAGAAATAAGGAGGAGGCGTCATGGGTCTGTTTGACTTTTTTTCAAAGAACAAGTCAGGGAATGTGGCGAAGGACCGGTTAAAGCTTCTTTTGGTTTCCGATCGGGCCAACTGTTCTCCTGAAATTATGGAAGCGATAAAAAACGATATTATAAAAGTGATTTCCAAATACATGGATGTGGATACAGAAGCTCTGGATATTCAGATTACGCAGACACAGTCTGAGGGAGGCCACGGATCTGTTCCTGCACTTTTTGCAAATATCCCAATTAGAGATATGAAAAGTGGGAATCCTAGTAAATAAAGGATAAAATATGTTTAAATTTAAAGAGTACCATTTTCGATATTACAATATAAGACTGATTTTATTTGTTCTGGCTTTGTCGGTGATCGGAATTCTTTTTGTGAAAAGTGCAAGCATTGGGACAGGCACGGCAACTTACTATAAGCAGATTTTCGGTGTGGCAGTGGGGATCTTCTGTATGATCTTCATCTCCCTTGTTGACTATCATTGGATCCTACTGCTTTACTGGCCCATTTACGCTGTCAATATCGCCATGCTGTTGGCCACAAAATTTATGGGCAGTGTCAGCGGAGTTGGCGCGCAGCGCTGGCTGAATCTTCCGGTTATTGGCCAGATCCAGCCCTCGGAGTTTTCCAAAATTATGTTGATCTGCTTTTTTGCCATGTTTTTTTACAAACACCGGGAAACCATCAGTACGGTGCGGATTGTTTTAAGCTCTCTGGTGCTTTTTGCCATTCCGGCTTATTTGATTTTTGATCAGCCAAATCTCTCTACGACACTGGTGGTGGTAGTGATTTTTGTGATTATGATTTATGTGGCAAAGCTCAGTTATAAATGGATTGGAGGAGTTCTGGCCCTGTTGGTTCCCTTTGGCATATGGTTTATTTATACAATCCAGCAGGAGGGGCAAAAGCTTTTGGAACCGTATCAGGTCAACCGTATTATGTCCTGGATTAATCCATCTAAATATCCGGTGGACAATACCCAGCAGCAGATGAATTCCATTATGGCCATCGGTTCTGGACAGCTTCATGGGAAAGGGCTTGCAAATACCACTTTGGCTTCCGTGAAAAATGGTAATTTTCTTTCCGAGGAAGACTGTGACTTTATCTTTGCTGTCATCGGTGAGGAAGTGGGATTTGTGGGAAGCGTGATTATCATTTCGCTGCTTCTGATTGTTGTGGCAGAATGTATTTATATGGCTGTGCGGGCGAAAGATTTGTCTGGCAGGTTGATTTGTAGCGGCATTGCGGCATTAATTGCTTTCCAGTCTTTTGTAAATATCGGAGTTGCGACAGGGCTTTTACCCAATACGGGGCTTCCGCTTCCCTTTATAAGTGCGGGGTTGAGTTCATTGCTTAGTATTTTTATGGGAATGGGATTGGTATTAAACGTGGGGCTGCAACGAAACTATGAAAATAACAGAGGAGGGTTTTAAGTATGAATGTGGGATTTATTGCCCATGACACAAAGAAAAAGCTGATGCAGAATTTTGTAATTGCATATCGGGGGATTTTATGCAGACATCAGCTTTATGCCACAGGTACCACAGGGCGCCTGATTGAAGAAGTTACAAATTTAACGGTACACAAATTTCTGGCGGGACATCTGGGTGGAGAGCAGCAGCTTGCCGCACAGATTGAAAGCAACCAGATTGATTTGATGATTTTCCTTCGCGATCCGCTTCATCCCAAGTCACATGAACCGGATGTGTTTAATGTCTTTAATCTTTGTGATGTACACAATATTCCTCTGGCTACCAACCTGGCTACTGCGGAGCTTTTAGTGAAAGCGTTAGAGCGGGGGGATATGGAATGGAGAGAAGCGTTTAAATAACGTGTGAATAAAACAGGAGTTTAAAAGATAAGATTATGTCCAGAAAAAGAACTGCCAGGCAAATCAGGCGGACAAGAGTTTTTATTCATATTTTTATCATATGTCTGATTCTTGGCTTTGGAGTAACTGCCGCTTATCTGATTATAGATCCTTTTTCCAAAAAGGAGATACGGGATATTCCGGTTTTGACCCTTTATGAAAACAATGCAGATCAAAAAACTTTCAGCGCTCAGACAGAATTTTCCCGTCTTCCTCTGTTTGCCGAAAACCTTTGTGTGGCGGAGGAATCGGAACCTGATGCGGCAGTCACTGCAGAAGCGGGAATTATATTTAACCGTGCAGACAGAAAAGTACTATACAGCCACAATGCCTATGAACCGCTTTATCCGGCCAGCATCACCAAATGTATGACTTTTCTTACGGCGCTGAAACATGGGGATTTATCTGCAGAGATTACAGTGACAGAAGAAATGCTTGCGAATCTGGATCCAGCTTCTTCCGTGGCGGGGCTTTCTCCAGGGGACACCTTGAATCTGGAGCAGCTTTTATACGGACTGATGCTTCCTTCCGGGAATGATGCCGCCAATGCCATTGCCTGGCTGGTTGCCGGGGGGGAACAAGAATTTGTCTCTCTTATGAATGAAGAAGCAGTTTTTATCGGTGCGACAGGAAGCCATTTCGTCAATGCCCACGGCCTTACGGATCCGGAGCATTATACTACAGCCTATGATATTTATTTGATTTATAATGAGCTTTTAAATTATGATGAGTTTCTTAAAGTGATCGGGGTTCCTTCGTATACAGCCCAGTATACTAATAATGGGAATCCTGTCACAAAAACCTGGGCACGGGGGATCTGGTATTTTACCGGAAATGAGGAAGCTCCTTCCGGCGTAACACCCATAGGCGGAAAGACCGGAACCACCCCGGAAGCCGGCTATTGTCTTTCTTTGGCTTCTTCTGGCTCCCAGGGAGAAACATATATTTCTGTTGTTTTAAAGGCAGCCAGCCGGAATTCTCTTTATGAAAATATGACTGCCTTACTTTCAAAAATTCAGAAATAAGGATTGTACTTTTCGGTAATTTATACTATAATTAGAATACGGCTTACAAAATATAACCAGTGACTAAAGGAGGAGTGCATTATGGTGCAAATCATAGCAGGAAAGATGGGTAAGGGAAAAACAAAATTTCTGCTTGAAAAAGCGAATCTGGCAGTGAAAGAGTGTAAAGGATCCCTTGTATATCTTGATAAAAACACAAAAAATATGCACGAGCTGGACAATAAAGTTCGTTTGATTAATGTTTATGACTATCCAATTCGTTCTTACAATGCTTTTATTGGATTTTTATGTGGTATTATTTCACAAGATTATGATTTAGAATATCTCTTCTTAGACAGCTTCTTAAAACTGGCTCATTTGGAAGGAAAAGATATTTCTTCTGAATTGATTGAATTGGAGCAGATCGGACAGCAGTATGGAGTTACCCTTATTTTAAGTATTTCCCTGGATGCACAAGATTTGCCGGAACATGCACAGTCTAAAGTAATTGTATCCCTGTAGGCACTTACATAATCATTATAAATATGGTTCGGGACGTGTTTTCACGTCCCGCCCTTTTTTACCGTATAGAAATTTATTCTTCTGTTCAGGTTTTACATATTCATTCGTGGCTATTGTTTCCTACACGGCCAAACATGCTGATCAGATATAACCCGCAGATGCCTACAATCCCGTAGACGATACGGGAAAGCAGTGTCATGTCGCCCAGGAGAAATGTAACCAGATTGAAACGGAAAAATCCAATCAGGCCCCAGTTTATTGCACCAATGATCGCGATAGCAAGGGCTGTATAATCTAGTGGCTTTGAGTTCATAGTTGTTTCCCTCCTTTTATGTCTAGTGTATTCGTATTTTTCCATATTATTATGGAAAGATTTTCCATGTTAAGGGAGTAGATTCTGTGGCAAAGACAGAAAAAAATATTATCCGGTACAGAAAAACAAGAAAATGGAATATCGGCATTGTTGTCTTTGCTGTTATTTTCTTATATCTTACCATTATGGTTATTCGTTATATGATGTCCCCAAAGATAAAAATGTATGAAGTTTTAGATGGAGATATTGCAAACACTGCTTATTATACTGGCGTGATCCTCCGGGATGAAACAATGGTTACTTCTGATTACGCAGGATATGTCAACTATTACATTCGTGAAAAGCAAAAGGCGGCAGTGGGAGATTTGATTTATACTGTTGATGAAAGCGGTTCAGTGATGGAATATTTAAACAATACTTCTGGCAATGGAAGCCGTCTTTCGGATGAAAACTTAAAAGATTTAAAAAAGCAACTATCAGATTTCAGCGCTGCTTATTCTGATAATCATTTTTCAGAAGTGTATGATATTAATGCGAAGTTATCTTCCATGCTGATGGAATATATGAATGTAAATACGCTGCATGAACTAAACGAGCAAAATGGAGGCGAGCCTCCTGTTTCCTTCCGGAAGTGTCCCGCCACAGCCAGCGGAATAATTCTTTATTCCACAGATGGAATGGAAGGACTTACACCAGAACAGATTTCTGCAGAAAGCTTTTTAGAGGAAAATTATGAAAAAACAATCTATACCGGAGGTATGCTTGTAAACAGCGGCAGCCCTGTTTACCGGATGATCACCGGAGACGGATGGTCGGTGGTGATTCCGCTGTCAGAGGAAGATTTGGCTGTTTATCAGGAAAAAAATACTGTATCTGTCCGTTTCCCCCAAAAAGACCTGATGGCAGAGGCTGGATTCTCTATTATCCAAGGGGCAGACGGGGCCTCCTATGGTGTGCTCACGCTAAACCAGTATATGGTACAATTTGCAGATGAGCGTTTTGTGGAAATCGAGATTAAAACATCTCAGGTGGAAGGGTTGAAAATCCCCAAAACTGCTTTGGCCAAACAGGAAGCCTATGTAATTCCTTTAGAATACCTGACTACTGGGGGAAATAGTTCGGCTGAGGGATTCTATAAAGAAATTTATAAAGAAGATGGTTCTGTTTCCACAGAATTTGTGGCGGCGAACATTCTTCGTGTTACAGATTACAGGAAAGATACAGAAAACGAAGAGGCAGAACAGCAGACGGAAGCACCACAAGAATACTGTTATATTTCCACAGATCATTTTTCTACTGGAGATATGATTATTCTCCCAGATTCCAATGAACGGTTCCGCGTGGCAGAAAAAGAAACTCTGACTGGAGTTTATAATGTAAACCGTGGATATGCCTCTTTCCGATATATAAATATTGTAGATGAAAATAATGAATATTGTATTGCAGAAAAAAATGTATACTATAGTCTTCGTACTTATGACCATATTGCACTACATGGTTCCAGTGTATCGGAGGGGGCGGTTCTCCATTGATTTTTGAAAAAAATCAGATTATTGGTTGACATCATTCTCAAAAACATTGATAATGATAGATGAGCAAAAACAGGAAAGGCGGTTTTCTCAATGAGTAAATTTATTGACAAGTTTCTGGATTCCATGAAACTGAGCGATGACGACGATTACGATTACGATGATGATTATATGTACGATGAAGATGACAATTATGATGAACAACCCCAGAAAAATTTTTTCCGCCGTGATAAAAAAGTTGCCGTTCCCGATGAACCGGAACCTGCTCCAAGAGTAAAGCCTCGCGCCAATGTAGTTCCTTTGCGAACCGCCACCAGGAGTGGAATGGAAGTCTGCATGGTAAAACCCGGCAGTATTGGCGATGCCCGTGAGATTGTTGACACTTTGATCAGCGGAAGAGCTGTTGTTATTAATATGGAAGGAATTCCCACCGAAATTGCTCAAAAAATCATTGACTTTACCTCTGGCGCCTGTTATTCCATGAATGGAAACCTGCAAAAAATTTCAAACTTTATTTTTATTGCAACCCCCCAGACTGTGGAATTATCTGGAGACTTTGAAGACTTCATGGGAAGCAGCGCTTCTTCCGGATATTAAAAATCGGAGCAGAATATGAATAATAAGGAAGAGCAAATATTTTTGAATCATCTACAGGATTTGGCAGATACGTGTTATCATCGAAATATTCCTGTTTATACTGATTTTCTAAATATGTATGAGCAAACAGTTTTTCTTTCGGCAATGCCGGAGTTCTCCCATGTACATGTCATAATAGATGGCGGATATGAGGAGGCGGAGAGGAAAATTGTTTGCTTTCTTCCTGTCTATGAAGAAAAGTTTTCCAGGGAATGTCTGCCCGTGATTCCGCTTCGTATCCAGTCTTCGGCTGGAAAGTTTACGATGCCCTGTACCCACCGTGATTATTTGGGAGCAGTTTTAAATCTTGGAATTGAACGGGGGAAAATCGGGGATTTCCTTGTAGGCAGAGAATATGCTTATGTATTATGTATGAAAACAATGGCAGATTTTTTAATGGAAAACCTGACTTCAGTAAAACGGAATCCTGTCCTTTGCACCTGTGCAGATTTTTCTGATTTAGAGGGTGAAATTACTTTTACAGAAATGGCAGGTTCTGTGGCTTCTCTGCGTATAGATGCTTTGCTAACTGTTTTTATGAAGGTTTCTCGTTCCCGGGCAGTTTCTTTTTTAGAAGGGGAAAAGGTTTTTATCAATGGAAAACTTTGTTTTTCTTCTTCAACTGTACCTAAAGAAGGGGATGTGGTTTCTGTACGCGGCGTTGGAAAATTTGTATTTGACGGGGTAGCTTCTTCCACAAAAAAAGGACGCCTTTTGGTAAAATTAAAAAAATACACATGATTAGGAGAATATTATGTCTGTGGAAAAAATTATGGTTCATAAGGATGGAGTCCCTGTTTATCCCATCTGCCTGACACACTCTTTTGAGGATTTCGGGGAAGCCATATCTTCTTGTTCTGTTTCTGGCCGAAAGGTTTGTATTGTTACAGACAGCCATGTTGCCAGACTTTATCTGAAACAGATGGAGCAGATATGCAGGGGGATTTTTCAGACAGCGATTTGTTTTTCTTTTCCGGCGGGAGAGGAGCATAAAACTTTAGACACAGTAAAGACTTTATATAAATTTCTTATCACAAACTCTTTTGACCGGAAAGATTTCTTGCTGGCATTGGGCGGCGGTGTGGTAGGAGATTTAACTGGTTTTACAGCTTCCACTTATCTGAGGGGGATTCGTTTTATCCAGGTGCCGACTACCTTATTATCCCAGGTGGATTCCAGTATCGGCGGAAAGACAGGAGTCGATTTTGACGCTTATAAAAATATGGTTGGGGCATTTTATATGCCGGAACTGGTTTATATCAATGTATCTGTTTTAAGAAGCCTTTCTGAAGAACAATTTTCTTCTGGTATGGGGGAAGTAATCAAACATGGCTGTATTAGATCAGTGAACTATTATCAATGGATTTCAGAAAACCGTGAGGCAGTGCGTCTTCGTCAAAAAGAAGCCTTAATGGAAATTGTGAGAGGAAGCTGTTTGATTAAACGTGATGTCGTAGAAGAAGATCCCACAGAACAGGGGATTCGGGCTGTCTTAAATTTCGGGCATACCTTAGGCCATGCCATTGAAAAGGAAATGAATTTTACAATGAGCCATGGCGCTTGCGTAGGCATAGGATGTATGGCAGCTGCTTGGATTTCAATAAAGCATGGATATCTTTCCCAAGAAATCCTGAAGGACATAGAAGATTTATTTTTATATTTCGGCCTTCCCACAAAAGTTTCTAATCTTTCTCCGGATCATATTCTGGAGACAACAACACACGATAAAAAAATGGATTCCGGAGTAATTCGTTTTATTCTTCTGAAGCAAATAGGGGAAGCTTATATTGACCGGTCCGTAACAGCTGATGAAATGAAAGAAGCGCTGTTTTATTTGACCGATTGTTAAATAAGATATAAATCTAAAGAGATGGCAATGAGAAAGGGAAAGTAAAGAGGGAATAAAAAACTTATGGAAAACAAAACACAGGCAAAAAAGAAAATAATAATACTGTCAGGTTACCTGGTCTTTTCCTTTGTATTGGTTCTTTTAGATCAATGGACCAAATTTTTAGCAACAGAATATTTAAAAGGGCAGGCAGATATCCCTCTTATTCAAAATGTTTTTGAACTGTCTTATTTGGAAAACACAGGTATGGCCTGGGGGTTATTTGCCGGAGGACGGTGGGTATTTCTGGTTGGGACGCTTTTAGTTTTGGCGCTGCTTTTGTACCTGTTTACAAAATCCCCTCTGACAAAACGGTATCAGCCCCTTCGGATTATATTAAGTGTTTTGGTTGCCGGGGCTGTGGGAAATCTCATTGACCGCCTTCTTCACGGATATGTGGTGGACTTTTTTTCTTTCTGCCTGATTCATTTTCCGATTTTCAATGTAGCAGACTGTTATGTGGTTATTTCCGGGATACTTTTTGTCCTCTTTTTCCTTTTTTACTATAAAGAGGAAGATTTAATTTATTTTACCCCTTCTTTTTTTAATCGGAAAAAGGATAAGGGAGATTTACAGCCATGACCGTATTTTCCTACCTGGTGGCAGAGAGTGAGTCCGGGCTACGTCTGGATAAGTTTCTGTCTGAAAAGCCGGAATTGCCTTCCAGAAGCTATTTACAGCGTCTCATCGCAGAAAACCAGGTTCTTGTGAATAGAGAGCCTGTAAAAAGTAATTACAAGCTTCAGAAGGGAAATCTTATTATGGTATCTATACCAGAGCCAAAGGAACTTTCGGTAGAAGCGGAACCTATGGATCTGGACATTTTGTATGAAGATGAAGACGTCCTGGTAGTCAACAAGCCAAAGGGGATAGTAGTGCACCCGGCCGCGGGGCATGAAAATCATACTTTAGTCAATGGGCTCCTATATCATTGCCAGGGGAAGCTTTCTGGTATCAACGGAATATTAAGGCCTGGGATTGTCCACCGGATTGACCGGGATACCACCGGCCTTCTTCTTGTTTGCAAAAATGACTATTCCCACACATGCATTGCTGAACAGTTGAGTACTCATTCTATCACCAGGCGGTATCATGCAATCATCCATGGAGTCCTTTCGGAAGACGGCACAGTCAATGCGCCGATAGGAAGAAACCCCAACGACCGTATGAAAATGGCAGTCAATTACAAAAACGGTAAAGAGGCTGTAACTCATTATCATATTTTAGAACCCTTAAAAAACTTTACTTACGTGGAATGTCGCCTGGAAACAGGGCGTACCCATCAAATTCGTGTCCATATGGCTTCCATTCGCCATCCACTATTGGGAGACACGGTATATGGCCAGGCAAAACCGCCATTTACGTTGGAAGGACAGACGCTTCATGCGAAAATACTGGGTTTCATCCATCCCAGAAGTAAAAAGTATCTGGAATTTGAATCCCCCCTTCCTGAATATTTTGAAAAGCTACTGATGAAACTGCGTATATAAATGATGTTTCAGCGTCATTCATATAAACGCCGGACAACCATAACGCCTGTCCGAAGGGTATACTTTTTTTTCAAAATATAGTATAATAATCCTATCTGTAAGGAAGGGAGCTGAATTTTATGAACGGAAACCTGGTTATAACAATCGGAAGAGAGTGTGGAAGCGGCGGAAGATTCATAGGCCAGAAACTGGCAAAGAAATTGGGAGTGAAGTGTTATGATAAAGAGTTGCTGACTCTTTCGGCAAAGAACAGCGGGCTTTGCCAGGAGATTTTCGAGCATCATGATGAAAAACCCACAAACAGCTTTTTATATTCCCTGGTAATGGATACGTATTCCATGAGTTACAATCCCTCCGGTTTTTTGGATATGCCATTAAATCAAAAAGTATTCTTGGCACAATTTGATACCATCAAAAAACTGGCAGAAAAGGAGTCCTGTGTGATTGTAGGGCGCTGCGCAGATTATGCATTGGCAGACTATCCTAATATGCTGTCTATTTTTACCACAGCCACTTATGAAGACAAGGTGGAATATTTAAAAGAACATTATCATATCGAACCTTCAAAAATTAAAGATTTTATTACAAAGACAGATAAAAAGCGTGCTTCTTATTATAATTATTATGCCAATAAAAAATGGGGCAACGCCAAAAGTTATGACCTGTGCATCAACCGAAGCGCCGTAGGCTTCGATGGGGCAGTAGATGTAATTTTAAACTTTGCGGAAGTGAAAAAGGCAGCTATGGACAAAAAATAACGAATCCTCCAGCTGATTGGATTGATTTGAACCGGAAACCTGTATCTTATCAACACGTACAGGTTTCCGGTTTTTTGCTGCATAGAATTTTTTATTCCACTGTAACTGATTTTGCCAGGTTTCTAGGTTTATCTACATTTAATCCCTTCATATCGGAAGTATAGTAAGCCAAAAGCTGTAAAATAGCGGCGACAGGAAATACGGTAAACCGGTCATGGGACATCGGAACGGCAAAATGAATATCACATATATCTTCTGGAATTTCTGCACCTGTTTTTGTAATAAGAATCACAAAAGCTCCCCTCGCCCGGACTTCCCGGATATTGGAAATAGTCTTTCCATAAATATGATCCTGGGTTGCCAGTGCAACTACAGGTGTATTCTCCTCAATAAGAGCAATGGTTCCGTGCTTTAATTCACCAGCAGCATATGCTTCTGCATGGATATAAGAAATCTCTTTAAGCTTTAGTGCACCTTCTAAAGAAAATGCGTAGTCCAGACCCCTGCCCACAAAAAATGCGTCTTTTGCCTTCGCAACCACACTGGCAGCAGTTTTAATCTGTTCTTTATGATCCAGAATTTTCTCTACAGCGGCCGCTGCGCCTGTCAGCCTGGAAATAAAATTACGTACAGTCTCTTCTGTAAATTTTCCGCGGATCATGGCCATGCGGCAGCCAATAAGATAGAGGCTGGCAAGCTGAACAATATAAGCCTTTGTACTGGCTACAGCGATTTCCGGGCCGGCATGAGTATAAAACACATAATCACTTTCGCGAGCAATGGTAGACCCTTTGACATTTACGATGGAGAGTACCTTTGCGCCACATTCTTTAGACAGCCGCAATGCTGCCAATGTATCAATGGTTTCACCAGACTGGGAAACAATCAGAACAAGGGTCTTTTCATCGACCAGAGGGCTTTCATATCGAAATTCTGAAGCAATATTTACAGATACAGGAATTTTGATAATTGGTTCAATCAGCGCTTTTCCGACCATCCCCGCATACATGGCCGTACCGCAGGCCACAATGGAAACTTTTTCACATCCTGCCAGAACTTCATCAGAAATTCCATCTTCTGAAAAATCTGGAAGGCCGTCTTTCAGCCTTGGTGTAATGGTGTTTCTGAGGGCTTCGGGCTGTTCATGGATTTCTTTGAGCATATAATGGGGGAATCCATTTTTTTGAGCAGATTCGATATTCCAGTTAACTTCTAAGATTTCCGGAAAAACAGGGCGCCCCTCCAGATCCTGAACAAAAATTTCTTCCTTTGTCAGGGTGACGATCTGATACTCGGGAATGACAAAATAACGGTTGGTATAAGGAATCACCGCAGTTACATCTGAAGCTACAAAGGAACCGTCTTCCATATGGGCTGCCACCATGGGGCTAACGTTCCGAATACAGAAAATCTTATCATGAATATCTTCAAACATAATGCAGAAGGCATAGGATCCTGTAATTTCCCGAATCGTTTTACGAATAGCTTCATAAGGATCTTTGGTGTAATAGTAATCCAAAAGCCTGGCAGCTACCTCTGTATCAGTTTCGGACACCAGAGAATCCCGGAAGCCGAATTTTTCGATAATGTTATGATAATTTTCAATAATTCCATTATGGATTAAAGTAACCTTTCCTGCGATATGGGGATGGGCGTTGGTATCATTGACGCCTCCATGTGTCGCCCATCTTGTATGTCCAATCCCACAATGTGATTCCACATCCAGCTTTTCACAGGCATCTTTTAATGTAGCCACCGGCCCGGCCTTTTTAATCAGAAATTTGTTGTCACCTTTACCAGAAAGGAGAGCGATGCCAGCGCTGTCATAACCTCTGTATTCAAGCTGCTCAAGTCCCTGCAGCAGAACTTTCAAGGCATCCAGATGTCCTGTATATCCAATAATTCCACACATAAAAAATCTCCTTTTATTTCCAATACTATGTAAAAATCATTATCAAATTCCCTGATTATATTGAATTTGTTTTGCCGTTTCCGGCATATTTGCCAATATATACACGCTCAGGGGCATGGAAGAGCATCCGCCGAATTTTCGATTTTCTCTTCTCCTCGTTACCCTCGTTTATAAGAGGGACATGGCGCTTCTTATTCAGTTTTTTATTTGTGTCCTCCCATCCACAAACTCTTCATAACTATAGCATTTTCAACTTTTTAAGTCAAGTTCTGCTTGATTTGTAGTACCTGTCCACTTTATAATAGAAGAGAATATAAATAGGGTATAATGAAAAATCTTGATACTTTGCTAACTATTCGCGAAACTCAACTTTAACGAATAGATAGTGCCAATTACAGACAAAATT
Source organism: uncultured Lachnotalea sp. (assembly GCA_948470255.1). Lineage (GTDB taxonomy): Bacteria > Bacillota > Clostridia > Lachnospirales > Lachnospiraceae > Lientehia. The sequence continues at coordinate 15,584 of CAOKOS010000011.1, read as the reverse complement.
ACAGGCATATATTATTTTCAAGAAAAAATTTTATTATTTGAAATACAATCGAGAAAGGGAATAATTTGAAATGACTCTTCAAAAGTTACTCAGTTACACCAGACGTGCAGTTGATGATTATAAGATGATTGAACCCGGTGATAAAATAGCTGTCGGGATTTCTGGTGGAAAAGACAGTCTTACTTTATTATATGCATTACATGGATTAAAACGTTTTTATCCGAATCCTTTTACCATTGAGGCCATTACCGTAGCTGTTTTTAAAGATATGGATTTCAGCCCTGTAACAGCCCTTTGCCAAAAACTGGAGATCCCATATACAGTTGTGCCTACTGAGATCGGCGAAATCGTTTTTCATGAACGAAAAGAAGAGAATCCGTGCTCTCTCTGTGCTAAAATGAGGAAAGGTGCTTTTAATGAGCAGGCAAAGATTTTAGGCTGTAATAAAGTGGCTTATGCTCACCACAAAGATGATATTGTAGAGACAATGTTGATGTCTATGATCTTTGAAGGCAGGTTTCATTCCTTTTCCCCTTACACATATTTAGATCGAATGGATTTGACGGTCATTCGCCCTCTGCTGTATGTGCCGGAAGCAGATATCATTGGATTTAAAAATAAATATCAGTTATCTGTCTGTAAAAACCCCTGTCCGGCTGATGGGCATACAAAACGGGAATATGCCAAAAATCTAGTATGTCAGTTGAATACGGAAAATCCTGGTGCAAAAGAACGAATGTTTACAGCTATTATTAATGGCAATATGGCTGGATGGCCTCAAAAATAAGGAAAGGAATTTATTATGGAACGAAGACCTTACTACGAACAGGTAGATATTCAAAATACAAAAAAGTTGAGAGAACTACTTGCTTCCCTCCCCTCTTTTTGTGTAACCTTTTTCCGGGGAATTGAACAGACCACTTCCTCACGGACAAGGATTGCATACGCTTATGATCTGAAGGTTTTTTTTGATTTTTTAATAAAAGAGAACCCTTATTACAAAAACAAGGAAATAAAAGATATTACGCTTTCTGATTTAGATTTGGTAAAGGCTTTGGACTTAGAAGAATATATGGAATATTTAAAGTATTATTCCAATGAAGAGAGTCTGGAACATATTAACAAAGAACGGGGTATCACAAGAAAATTGTCGTCTTTAAAAACTTTTTATAATTACTTTTATAAGAAAGAAATGCTGCAGAACAATCCGGCGGCTTTAGTTTCGTTGCCTAAATTACATTCAAAAGATATCATTCGGTTGGACATTGATGAGGTGGCAATGCTTCTCGACAGTGTAGAAAATGGAGAAGGGCTTACTGACCGACAAAGGACTTTTCATGAAAAAACCAAAATCCGTGATATGGCGCTCCTCACGCTGCTTTTAGGTACTGGTATTCGTGTCTCAGAATGTGTGGGGCTTGATTTAAACGACGTAGACTTAAAAAATGATGGTATCCGTATTCATAGAAAAGGTGGAAAGGAAGTTGTTGTTTATTTTGGGGAAGAAGTCCGTGAAGCACTTTTGGATTATTTAGAAAAAAGGAAGCAAATAATCCCGGCCGACGGACATGAGCAGGCACTCTTCCTCTCTCTCCAGTTAAAACGTATCAGTGTGAAAAGTGTAGAAAACCTGGTGAAAAAGTATGCGAAAATTGTAACACCCTTAAAAAAGATTACGCCTCACAAACTACGTAGTACTTACGGTACTAATTTATATCAGGAAACTGGCGATATTTATCTGGTGGCCGATGTGTTAGGACATTCCGACGTCAATACTACCAGAAAGCATTATGCAGCTTTGGAAGAAGAACGCCGTCGCAGTGCAAGAAATGCAGTACGCCTGCGTGAAAAACCTGGAAGGGGGTGACAGCTATCACGTCGCCTTCCAGGTTTTTAAAAGGAATCCGATTACATCTTTTGGATTTTAATATTCCATATAATTTAAAAGGTCTTCCTTGTTTCTTACCATAACAATACGCGCTCCCGGCTTCAAAATCTGCAATACGGTTCTCATTTCATTTTCTGCTATGGCTACACATCCCCAAGTATAGGATTGGCGGCTGAAACAATGCAGGAAAATAGCTGATGTAGAATCTTTTCGGCATTGAGGATTTACTTCAATATTTACTGAGTAGTTATAGGCAGGGACATAGTCTGATAAATGCTCTCCTGAATTCCACCCAGTTGGAATATTCCGGCTGTCAATTAGCTGATTATAATACCTGCTGTTCAAATCATCAATCCAATAGTGATAAGGATTTACATCGACCCACTGTAGCACTGTTCCAGGATTAGATTTGTTCCCAAAAGCCATTCCAAGTTCATAACAGCCTGTTGGCGTTGTCCCATCCCCTTCATAGGTATGGTCAGAGAAACCATTCATTCCGATGTCGGCTCTTGTGTCAATTCTCTTCTGCCACTGATTTCCATTTTTTTGCCAGAAATTTAGGTTAGCTCCCGTACGTGTTCCATTTCCAACCACAGTAATGATCTGGGATGTCCCCTTTATGCCGTCAACCGTATCCATCAGATTCTCCATGGTCTGAAAATAGTAATAACCGGATGTGGAGCCAGGGGCGGCTTCCCCCTTTTTCTTTAAGACAATTTCGATGGCTTCCAGCCGCTTAGACTGTCCGGCAGTCCCAGCCGGTTGACCATTTTTCGCCCATCCCAGCCAGCCGTAAGTCTGTGCATGGACACGATAATAAATGTCATAGTTTTTTGCCATATCCCCAGTCAATTTGATCTGAATGGCTTCCAAACGTTTAGATTGTCCACTGGTGCCGCTTGTCTTCCCCCCCTCTACCCAGTTCATCCATCCGTAAGACTGAACGTAGGTACGGTATGTAATACCTCCTGACAGATTATTGTTTTTATCCAAGGAAATCTGGATAGCCTCCAACCGCTTGCCCAGCCCTGTGGTCCCTGCCATTTTTCCGTTCCTCACTTCTGGCTGCCATCCATAAGATTGAACGTGAACGGAATAACTAATAAGATCCGAAGTTACATAAGCTGCTTTACCGCCGCTTGGCAGCTGGCTATTTTTAGGAACCAGCTTAATTTCAATGGCTTCCAGCCGCTTAGAATAACCGGAAGAACCAGCTGGTTGACCATTTTTCGCCCATCCCAGCCAGCCATAACTCTGAATATGTGTTCGGTAATAAACATCATAATAATTTGCAATTTCTCCAGATAACCGTATTTCAATGGCCTCAAGCCGTTTAGACTGCCCGCTTGTCCCGGCCATCTGTCCATTAGTTTTCCAGTTTTGCCATCCGTAAGACTGAACGTGGGTACGGTATTGGATATTTCCTGAATAAGAAGAATTGAGACGTATTTCGATGGCTTCCAAACGTTTGGATTGTCCGGTCACTCCAGCCGTTTGTCCATCTGACCGCCAATTCTGCCAATCATAGGTCTGAATATGTGTTCGATATGTCACAGAAGCATTTCGTGTACCTTGCGCAGATGCACTTCTATAACTTGCAAATAAGCAGGAGGTCACTAACAAAATATAAAAGAACCATTTGCATTTGTTTTTTTGCCTTTTCATAAGCCCTCTTCTTCTTTAAATAATACTTTAAGATATGGTCAAAAATGTTTTCTCGTTTCATTATATAAAACAAGAAAATATTCGTCAATGGAAAACTATTAACTTGTAAAGAACTAAATCAAAGGACAGATTTGTTATTTGTATTCATCAGAATAATATATCACAGTCAGATACTTTCCGGCATAAATTTCATTGCTGCTTAAATGGTTGATTTGCTTTAACTCTTTAACATAAGCGTTTACTTGTGTGGAATCGTGGCAATATTCAGAAGCAATATCCCACAAGGTATCGCCTGGATGAATCTGTACAGAAGTATAATATTTGTATAAATGGTTTTCTTCTTTTTCAGTATTTGCACTGACAATTGCTCCGAAAAAAAATGCAGAAGCCACGGTAATAATGCTGCTTAGAATGATAATATTTTTCCTTTGTTTCAAAAATTTTTTTATTCTTTTCCACATATATCCTCCTTAATACTACAAAACTAATGTTTGCAAACATCTGTTCCTGATATGTTTTTCATTTTAAATTATGAACAAATGTTTGTCAATAGTTGTTGAGAAAAATTTCAAACAAATGTTTGGAATTTTTGCTTGCAAATTGATCGAACGTATGTTACTATTGACTTAGAATATTTGGAGGAGGAAACTTATGCCCGGTAAAATAACTGCAAAACAAACAGAAATTCTTGAATTTATAAAAAAAGAGATTTTGAAAAAAGGATATCCGCCTACTGTACGGGAAATTTGTGAAAAAGTGCATTTAAAATCAACTTCATCTGTACATTCTCATTTGGAAACCCTTGAAAAAAACGGCTATATCCGTAAAGATCCGACAAAACCCAGAGCCATCGAGATCGTAGATGATGTATTTGGCCTTACCAGGCGGGAAATGGTACAGGTTCCGGTTCTTGGCACCATAGCTGCCGGGCAGCCCATTCTTGCAGCAGAAAATATTGAAAGCTATTTTCCCTTTCCTGCAGAGATGCTTCCAAATGTCGATACTTATATGCTTCATGTCAAAGGCGAAAGTATGATAAATATTGGTATTTTAGATGGCGATCAGGTTCTTTGCGCTGTTACCTCGACTGCTTCTAACGGGGATATTGTTGCTGCACTGGTGGAGGATTCTGCCACAATAAAGCGTTTTTTTAAAGAAAACGGCCATTATCGTTTACAGCCGGAAAATGATTCTATGGAGCCGATTATTGTAGATAAAGTAAAGATTATTGGAAAAGTCATTGGATTGTTCCGCATGATGGGATAATGTTTATAAAAAATGTTGATTATATCGGATCTTCACAACATACCAATCCCCCTCAGTGCTTTCAAACCTGAAGGGGATTTATCTTTTCGCCCCTCTCTTTTTACACTTCTATATTTTTATTCTTTACTATCCTGTTTGATTTCCACTTGCGCCTTTTCCCATTTTGTGTTATAGTTGGGGACGTCAGTTGACAAGACAGTTGATATAAAATATGTTTACAGAAATGCATATCCATATGGATATACAGAAAGGCGGTAATTCACATGAAAAAATGGCTGAACCGACTGTTTATCGACGGCCTCAGCGGTATGGCTACAGGTCTGTTTTCCACACTGATTGTAGGGACAATTATCCAGCAAATTGGAACCTTGATGGGGGGGACAGTGGGTAACTATTTATTCCTGTTGGGAAAGGTGGCGGCAGCCCTGACAGGTGCAGGTATTGGCTGCGGCGTTGCCTGTAAATTTAAAGAATCCCCCCTGGTGACACTTTCCGCTGCCACCACCGGTATGGTGGGCGCCTTTGCAGGAAAAATCATTGCCGGGCAGGTACTGGTAGACGGAGCCATCGTCCTGGCTGGCCCCGGTGAGCCTTTGGGGGCATTTATTGCCGCCTATGTTGGCATCGAACTGGGACACCTGATTTCTGGAAAAACAAAGCTGGATATCATACTGACCCCCATTGTCTGTATTCTCTCCGGTTCTGCTGTCGGCCTGGTTTTCAGCCCTCCCATCTCCGCTTTTATGACTTCTTTGGGAACCCTCATCAACTGGGGGACAGAGCAGCAGCCTTTCTTAATGGGGATCATCGTGTCGATCCTTATGGGTATGATCCTGACTCTTCCCATAAGTTCCGCTGCCCTTGGCGTTTCCTTAAGCCTGTCCGGGCTTTCGGCAGGAGCTGCCACCGTAGGCTGTTGTGCCAACATGGTTGGCTTTGCAGTGGCCAGTTATAGGGAAAATAAAATGGGAGGCCTTTTGGCCCAGGGAATCGGAACCAGTATGCTTCAGGTGCCCAATATCGTCCGCAAGCCCATTATCTGGCTTCCGGCCATCGTCACCAGCGCCATTTTGGGTCCCATATCCACACTGGTTTTCCATATGAGCAACAATCCCGTAGGTTCTGGTATGGGAACCGCCGGGCTGGTAGGGCAGATCATGACCTTCCAGACCATGGCCGCCGCTGAAGGCGCTGCCATAGTCCTTCTTAAAATCGTTTTACTTCACTTCCTTCTTCCAGGCGCCCTCGCTTTCGCGATCTCCTGGTTTATGCGGAAAAAAGGATGGATTCAGGACGGGGATATGAAACTGGACGTCTAAAAATAAGCAGAACTTCAAAGAAACTTCTGCCAAATTGTGCAAATAGTTCACTGTCTGGTGAAACAGGCAGCGAACCATTTGTATCATTTGGCAGAAGCCAATAAAAGCTCTTTTTATATTTCTTCGTTTATAGAAAGGTATCTAGCCAGCCGCTCATTCTGTGTCGCGATGTCTTCGGGCCGCACCCCGAAATACCGGATAATATCTTTCGATATTTTAATGGGTTTTTCCCGCTCTTCTGTGGTGGAATAAGAAATGCCGACTTTTTGGCGGATATCCTCCAGCTCCACTGTCACATCCCCCACTTTTCGTCCTTGTTCCATGATAGGAAACTGATATACAGAGAAAACCATGGGAATCATTTCATCAGGAATTTCTTCCGCTTCTTTGAACCGCTGATCCAGGGCATCCGTATAGGCTTGCACCGCTTTTTTATTCTCTGGCTGAAGCTTTTTTTTGGAAAGAACAGGAAATTCCGGTTTCGGCGTTTTTAAAAGCTCCTGTCTTTCCTGAAGCACCAAATTAGTTTTCATGGCGCGGTAAAAAAAAGAGTATTCTTCTGAATCCTCTGAAACTGGTTTTGCCCCATAAGTTCCTTTCAAATATTCTTTCAGTTCCTGTGTGGTATGACCGTTCGGGATAATCTCCTCTGCTTTCTGCTTCAGCTTCCGTTTCCAGGTCCTCTGCTTTTTTGGAGAGCTTCTTTTTTTACCTGCCAGAAAAACAGATGTGGGACCGTCGGCTCCGCCAATGACCGCAATGGCTGCTTTTGATTGTACAGCCCTTTTCCGGAATCCTTTCTGTTTCACCATTTCCTTTAACTGCCCGTTTATGGCCTCCATTCGTTCTGCCGGTATTTTGAGGATTTCCCTGTCATAGGTTAACAGTCCGTTGACTTCTTCTTCCACATCAGAAAGCTGAGTATAAACTGCCGCAGAAAGCCCCTCGTCTATTCTGTCCTGCACCGCCTTTTTTATGAGCCTCTCCACCGCCGCAGAAAAGGCCTCTGTCTTCAGATACTGTCGGTAGCCATAGGTTTTTCGGGCATAGCGATGCCCCTCCACCAAAAGGCAGTATCCACCGTATTCTGTAAGGGCTGCCGCCCTGTCTCTCTTCCGGAAGGTGTAAGGAAAGAAATAAGAATGGATACTCTCAATATCGCCGCCTCCCTGGTCAAACCAACCGCTGGCCTGGTCAATGAGCCTGGTTTGATCAAGGCCCCTGAGATATTTTGTCACTGCCGTCCCGTCAAACTGACCCCAGCCTTCATTGAAAGGGATCCAGCAAACAATACTGGGATGATTGTAGAGGGCTTTTACCATGTCCCGCAGTTCTCTTACAAACTGCCGCCGCCCCTCTTTTTCACGTCTTGACAAAAGCCTTCGGTGGCTATCTTTCACAGGAACATGTAGACAGCTGGCAGCCGTTGCCAGATATGTCACAAACCAGGAATGATAGGCGCTTCCGCCGTTTACCATGTCCTGCCATACCAGCATCCCAATCCGGTCACAATGATAATACCAACGCCCTGCCTCCACTTTCACATGTTTCCGCAACAGGTTAAACCCCATGGATTTCGCAGTTTTAATATCAAAAACCAGCGCCTCATCGCAGGGCGCCGTATAGAGTCCGTCGGGCCAATAGCCCTGATCTAAAAGGCCCGTCTGGAAATATGGCTGATTATTCAGATACAGTCTGGAAATCCCCTGCTGGTCTTTCTGTACCTGGCATTTACGCATGGCAAAATAAGTGAGGACTGTATCTTCCTTTCCCTCAATTAACAGTCCATAAAGCTTTGGCGATTCAGGGGACCAGCCCTGAAAACCGCCCATGGGAATCTCACATTCCTGACCTGTATCTGCCGCCATGGAAAGCCGCTGACTCCCGGAAACTTCGCCTGTTTCCAGGAAATGTTTCAATATATCGTCCGTAAAATCCTCAAAGACCGTGAGGACTGCCTTTTCCGGCATGTTTGCCGACAGGCGGAGCCTGATCAGGCTGTTATCATAATCCGGCCTGATCCGCACATTGCAGAAAAAATACTTTGGCACAGATTCCAGCCATACCGTCTGCCAGATACCACTCTGGGCCGTATAGAACATCCCGCCGGATTTTAATTTTTGCTTTCCCCTGCTGTGCCATCCCGTATCGCTGATATCCTGCACCCATAAAAGGATCTTCTGCTCCCCATCTGTACAAAATTCTGTAATATCCACCGTGAAAGGAAGATATCCGCCTGTATGGTATGCACTTTCCACCCCGTTTACATAGACAGTACAAGTCTGGTCAACAGCGCCGAAATGAAGAAGCAGCCTCCGGCCGCCGGATAACTCCCCTTTCTCCAGAAAAAAACTTGTCCTGTACCAGAGAAATTCTTCCGGTAAAAGCTGACGGCCCACACCAGAAAGCGGCGCCTCCGGGGAAAAAGGCACCAGGATTTTTCCGTCAAACTGGGTCGGGACATGCTTCCCTTTTGTAAATGCATATTCCCACAGACCATTTAAATTTTTCCATCCCTGTCTCACAAAATCCGGGCGTGGATACTCCTTCCAGACATTGTCTGGTGTCACCTGGCTACTCCATCGTGTGGTTTTTAAATCTGCCATATCTTCCTCTTTTCCAAATGGGATTGATCAAAACAAAGGCGCCAGGATTCGCAGCACCGAATCCAAAAGGCCGCCAAACAGTCCAGTTCTGCAGTTTTTTAATGATATAGGACGGCTTTGTCCAATGGTCTGGATAGCATCCAGTTTTAAATCCGCCACCGCATCAGCTCGATACAGAAAAACACCACATTCAAAATGCAGGTACAAGCTGCGGTAATCCATATTAATGGTGCCCACCACAGCAAACTCATCGTCACAGACATAACTTTTTGCATGAATAAAACCAGGCGTATATTCGTAGATTTTTACCCCTGCTTTTAAAAGGGGCGTGTAATTGGATCTGGTTAGTCGGAATACCAGCGGCTTGTCTGGAATCCCCGGCGTCACAATCCGCACATCCACGCCTCTCTTCGCGGCCAGGGAAAGGGCCAGCTTCATTTCGTCATCCACAATCAGATAAGGCGTAAAAATATAGCAGTAGTCCCTTGCTTGGTTTAAAATTTCAATATAGACATTTTCCGCCACAGTTTCATTATCCAGGGGGGTATCCCCAAAAGGCTGGACATATCCTCTTCCGAAAAACGGCTCCGGGTGATGGATTCGTGGCTTAAACTGCTCTACGTTCCCATCTTCTTTTCTATAGGAATTCCACATTTCCAAAAACATTAATGTGAAGTTCCATACCCCATCCCCTTCCAGGCGGATACCGGAATCTTTCCAGTGGCCAAACCGTTTTTTTACATTGATATATTCATCTGCCAGGTTTACGCCTCCTGTATAAGCAGTGTGGCCGTCGATTACAGTAATCTTCCTATGATCCCGATGATTCATTACCATGGCGAAAAAAGGGATCACAGGGTTAAAAGCCATACAGCGGATTCCTTTCCGTTCCAAACGTTTATCATAGCCTTTTGGAAGCAGTGTAACGCATCCCATATCATCATAGATCAGGCGGACATCCACCCCCTGCGACACCTTCCGTTCCAGGATTTCCAGTATCTGATCCCACATGCATCCTTCCTCTATGATAAAATATTCCATAAAAATATAATATTCTGCCCGCTCCAGGTCTTCAAGCATATCCTGAAACATAAGCTCTCCCAAAGGATAATAACGGGTATCTGTATCCTTATGAAGGCTGTAATCACTGGAGTTTTTTAAATAAGCGCTGACACCGGCCGCCCGTTCATCAAAGGAGCGCAGCTCTTTTACCACTCTGTCCGTCCCTCGAAATTCCTTTGCCATCTTCCGATGGGTGTTCTGCAGCCGGCGCTTCATGTTTTTGGAGGGGTTTTTATTTCCAAAAAAGATATAGAGAAGGCCCCCAAACAGCGGAAGGCAGAGAATCAAAATAATCCAGGCAATTTTGTAGGCGGAATTTTCCTCTTTCCCGATCAGAAAAAGTGTAATAAAAACACTTAAGACTGTAAATCCAGCATTAATCCACACAGAGTAGCTGACCAGTTTTAAAAGAAAGACCACCATCCATACTGCCTGAATGATCAACAGCAAACCGGTAAACAAAATCCGATTGGTAATCAGTTTTTTATACTTCATAAATTCCTCTTTTGGAACAGGTTCATTCCGTAAAAGCTGCCGCTGTCTCCAGGGCCACCTGCATCATATTGGTAAAGCCTGTCTGGCGCTCTCCAGCAGAAAGCCCTTCCCCCGTCACGATAGAATCAGATACTGTAAAAATCCCTAAGGCACGGACGCCGGCCCTGTTTGCATTGCAGTAAAGGGCATAACTTTCCATTTCCACCGACAAAATCCCCATTTTCGCCCATTCTTTCCATTCCGGCGTTTCTGTATAAAACAAATCTGAAGTCAAGACATTTCCTGCCTGGCAGGGATATCCGTGGGCAGCAGCGGCTCCCATTGCTTTTTCCAAAAGTTCGTAAGAGGCTGTGGCCGAATAAATCCCCGGCAGCCCGTATTGATGAGCGAAGTTCCCATCCGTGCTGGCACCCATGGCCATAACCAGGTTCCCCACAGGAAGGCTTTCCTGTATGCTTCCGCAGGAACCTACCCGGATCAGGTTCTTCACGCCATAAAAGTGGATCAGTTCATAAGAATAAATCCCAATAGAAGGACATCCCATCCCTGTCCCCATGACTGATATCCTTTTTCCACCATACGTTCCGGTGAAGCCAAACATATTCCTTACGGAATTGAATTTCGTTACATGCTCCAAAAAGTTTTCTGCAATAAACTGGGCCCGTAAAGGATCTCCCGGCAGCAAAATACTTTCCGCGATCTGTCCTGTCTCTGCCTGATTGTGTGGAGTTGCCATATGATTTCCTCCTGTTCTTATTTTGTAAAATACATACTTATATTAACAAAAATAAATTACTTTTATCATATCACATTTTTTTTCAGATTGCTAGAAACTGTATTGATTATTTCCTGTATTACCCTTATAATCAGTGGTGTTGCCTGAATAAAAGGAAACGTTTGAAATACAGCAGATAAACTGCAGGGGGATCCATCATGCTTTATATTTTTATGGCTGTTTTATCCGGAGCCATGATTTCTGTCCAAAGCAGCTGCAACGGCGTTTTGTCTCCAATTATCGGAGTATTCGGCGTCGGTTTCGCCAGTATGCTTTTAAATTCTCTCACTTGTTTCCTTCTGGAATTTGTCCCCACCAGGAAATTCCCGAAACCGGGGGCCATGCCGCCACACGTTTACCTGGGCAGTATATGTGCCGCCTCTGTTATGGGATTTTCCGGTTATTTAGTAGACAAACTTGGAAGCGCTGTCACCGTCTGCCTCTCCGTATCCGGCCAGCTTATCATGTCGGCTGTTGTGGACCACTTCGGATGGTTCGGTTCAGAAAAAGTCAGGTTCCGGGTCAACAGGCTTCCTGGGTTCCTCTGTATTCTCGCTGGTGTATTTGTAATCAATTTTGCCGGCGCTGACTCTTTCAGGGGAATCTCTGGACAGGGAATGTTATTTTTTCTACTTCTGTTCGCTATTTTCATTGGTTTTGTCACCGTTTTTGCACGTATGTTTAATTTTGAAGCCAGTCATTATGTGGGAAGGATTGCCGGAGGTTTTTATATTGCCGGAGTCGGCGCTTTGATTTCTTTTATCCTGCTTCTTTGTACTTCTGGCTTTCAGATCCCGGTTTCTAGTTTTATCAATGCTCCTGTTGCCGCTTATCTGACAGGCCCTCTTGGTGGTGTTGCCTGCCTGTTCAACAATATTACATACGGAAAATTGAAAGTTTTCCATGCGACGATTTTTATCCTGGTGGGACAAATCAGCGCCAGTATCATAGCTGATTTGCTTTTCTTTGGTGAATTCCCTTTGGGAAAGCTTATGGGAATCCTTGTGGTCTGCGCTGGAATTTTCTTAGACAAAAGGGTAACCTTAAAAGCTCAGAAACAGGAAACAAAAAATAAATTAAAGAAATGTAATTAAGGATGTGGATGCTATGAAAAAGAAAGATTTGACCAGTGGAAATATCACAAAAACCATGCTGCTTTTTGCACTCCCCATGATACTGGGAAACCTTCTGCAGCAGCTTTATAACATCGCAGATACGCTGATTGTGGGCCAGTTTTTAGGCTCCAACGCCCTGGCGGCAGTCGGTTCCTCTTATACTTTAATGACTTTTTTGACTTCGATCCTCCTCGGGCTTTGTATGGGAAGCGGCGCTGTTTTTTCCACTTGCTATGGAGCAAAAAACATGGAGCGGTTAAAGCACAGTATTTTTGCTTCTTTTCTTCTGGTTGCCGCTTGTACGATAATCCTGAACCTGGCTGTATTCCTTTTTATTGACCCTATTATGAGGCTTCTTCAAATTCCAGAAGAGATTTATGACATGATGAGAAGCTATCTGTGGGTTATATTCATGGGAATCACTGCCACTTTCCTTTATAATTTTTTCGCATCCCTTCTCAGGGCTGTGGGAAATTCTGTCATCCCTCTTCTTTTCCTTGGAATTTCAGCCCTCTTAAACATCGGGCTGGATCTTTTATTCGTACTGGTATTTTACTGGGGCGCCCCTGGGGCGGCAGCTGCCACAGTCATTTCCCAATATGTATCCGGCATTGGTATTCTAATTTACACGCTGGTGAAATTCCCTGAGTTAAGGCTTCAGAAAAAGCATCTGCACCTGAAGCCTGGAATCCTGCCGGAGATCTCCCAGTTTTCTTTCCTGACCTGTTTACAGCAGTCCATTATGAACTTTGGCATCCTCATGGTCCAGGGACGGGTAAACAGCTTCGGCCCTACAGTCATGGCCGCCTTTGCTGCTGCTGTAAAAATTGATTCTTTCGCTTATATGCCGGTACAGGACTTTGGCAATGCTTTTTCCACCTTTATTGCCCAAAATTATGGAGCCGGAAAAATGGAAAGGATTAAAAAAGGAATTAAAAGCGCCATTGCCTCCTCCATCATATTTTGCCTTATCATCACGGCAGGCGTCTGTATCTTTGCGCGGCCTCTGATGTTGATTTTCGTAAAGCCCCATGAAACAGAAATTCTTTCCATCGGAGTGCAGTATCTGCGAATTGAAGGCGCTTTTTATTGTGGTATCGGCTGCCTGTTCCTGCTCTATGGCTTATACCGTGCCATACAAAAACCGGGTATGTCCGTGGTTCTTACAGTCGTATCTCTGGGAACCCGCGTTATCTTGGCTTACATGCTTTCCGCCATCCCTTTCATCGGCGTAATCGGCATATGGGTATCTGTTCCCATTGGCTGGTTCCTGGCTGATTTCATCGGACTGGCCTATTATCTTCGCCGAAAGAAGACCTTGCTGGGCATATAAAAAATCCTTCTCCTATCAAAGATTACGCTTTGCGCAATCGCCGCGCGTGAGCGGGCCTGAAAGGCTAATTCCCTTTCCGCGAACTGCGCAGCCCCCGGAGGGTTTTACTTTATAGGACGCAATTTCCTATAAAGGAACAAAGAATCCTGCCGTGCAGGATTCTCCGCCTGCGGCGGATCGCTTCAGCGATATAATTCCTCTCCGCCGCAGTGCGATCCTCCCGGAGGGTTTTTGCTTTATAGGACGCAATTTCCTATAAAGTAATAAAACCCCGCCGCCGCTTTTGTCACAGGAAAAGCGGCGGCGGGGTTGGTTTCAAATCTATTTTACAGTCCTCATGGCGGCTTCTACCACATGTCCTACCAATACGGAAGTAGTCACTGCTCCCACACCACCGGGAACAGGAGTGATGGCCTCCACAATAGGTTCTACTTCGCTGTAAACAGCATCTCCGGCAATGGCTCCTTTGCCGCCTTTACTGTTGGGCTTCTCCGCATCCCAGTTGATGGATACGTCAATGACAATCTGGCCAGGACGTACAAAGTCTTTGGTCAGGCTGTTCAATACACCTGCAGAAGAAATCAGGATATCAGCTTCTCTTGCAATCTCAGCTGTATTGACTGTCCTTGTATGGCAAACAGTAACGGTCGCATTTTTTCCCATCAGCATCATGGCTGCAGGTTTCCCTACCACAAGGCTCCTGCCGATGACAACGGCGTTTTTGCCTTTGCAGTCAATTCCATAATAATCCAGTATCTCCATACATGCCTGAGGGGTGCACGGAGGGAATCCCAGGGGTTTTCCAGTAAATACGCCTGCCATGGAACCGTCAGTCATGCAATCCACATCCTTCGCAGGATCCAGTGCGTTTTCAATTTCGCCCTGATCTGCTTTCAGATGTTTCGGAAGCGGACGGAACATCAAAACGCCATGTATGGAAGCGTCTTTATTTACCTTGTCAATCACCTTTAAAAGTTCTTCCTTTGAGATGTCTTCAGGAAGCAGTATTCTTTCCACTTCCACGCCCAAAGTTTCACATCTCTTCATTGCCCCTTTTTCATAGGAAATATCGCTGGAATTTTCGCCAACCCGAATGATACCCAGCTTGGGAGTGATTCCTTTTTCTTTCAGCTCTGCCACCTGTCCCATGATTTTCTCATTTAATGCGGCAGTAACCTCTTTTCCAAGCAGCTGCTTTGCCATTAATCTATCCTCCTATAAATTCACTTTACCTGTACAGAAAAAAGCTTTACAGAACATAACTGTTCTTTACACAAGTGAAGTTTATTTTAATCGTCCCAATACGCCCTCAAAGACTTCATCGGCCAACTTTGTATATTTTTCAAACATAGCGTCAGCCTTCTGATTTAATTCTTCCGCATATTCCCGGTTTGCCATGGATTTTGTGTTGATATATACATTCAGGCTGGCTCCCTGAAGGGCAGCCTTACAGAAAGCCGCTCCCACACCGGCATCGCTGATGGCCAAAGCAGAACCTTTGGCAGCAAATTCTACGATCAGATCCAAAGCTTCACAGCATTTTTCCATAATCTCCATGGGAACAGAGCAGGCATCTTTCAAAACGATCTCCATGACGCGGGCCTTCTCCGCTTTTTCCTCCTCTGTGGCCCGGGGCATTCCATAAGCCTTAGACAAAGGTTCAAACACTTCTGCATCTCTTTCAATGAGGGTCAGAAGCTCTTTCTGGAGAGCATCCGCTTTTCCTTTAAGCTCCCACATTTCCTCTTCTACATCTGCATATTTCTTCTTTCCTACAGTCAGGGAACCAACCATATTTCCAAGAGCCGTCCCCACTGCTCCCACCAGGGCGCTTGCGCCGCCGCCGCCCGGTACGGGGGCCTTGGAAGCGAGTACTTCCACAAATTCATTGCACTGCACAGTTGAAAAACCCATTGTTTCCTCCTCTTGGCATACATATTTCATTATTTTCTGTAAAAGGAGGCTGTTGCAAAATATAAAATATCCTGATATTTTGCAACAGCCCCTGAATCTCAATATATCTTAGAACAATCCCGTAATCTTTCCGTTCTCGTCCACGT
>CAOKOS010000010.1 GCA_948470255.1 uncultured Lachnotalea sp. | reverse complement strand
CGGTTTTCAAGACCGCCTCGTTATGACCACTTCGATACCTCTCCAAAAGTGTGCTTGAACATTTTACTACATTGGAAAAACCTTGTCAAGAGGCTGTCTCAAATATTTTTAATTATTTTTATAAATCTTTACATTTTTGCTATTTTTTGTACATGCTTTCACACACGCAAGAGGTATTTTATCACCAAGAGACTTTCCTGTCAATGGGAAAATCAAAAAAATTTCAATCATTTTCCAGCCACAAAAATTATACTTTGGCCAAAGCTTTGTCCCATTGATTGGCAAAGGGCTTAAAAGGCGTGTACAGAGACGTGCACAAAACGAAAGTAACACAGTCTGCAGCAAAATTTAACCTCATCCGGCTGTATACTCTCTTGCCAATCGACGGTAATATTCCCCTTGCAGTTTTTAAACCTTTTCTGTATACTGTTATTGTCACAATATTCGTAGCGTTAGACGCATTTTACGGAGGATAATGCATTATGGGTGGTTTCTTTGGAGTTGCTTCCAAAAACGACTGTGTTTTCGATCTATTTTTCGGTACTGATTATCATTCTCATCTCGGAACAAGACGCGCCGGCATGGTTACTTATGATAAGGAAAAAGGCTTTGACCGGGCAATCCACAACATCGAAAATTCCCCGTTTCGTACAAAATTCGACCGCGATGCCAATTCCATGAAAGGAAATCTGGGCATCGGCTGCATTTCTGATTATGAGCCGCAGCCACTTTTGATCCGTTCCCATCACGGCACTTATGCCATTACCACTGTTGGAAAAATCAACAATGCCGATGCCATTGTCGACAAGCTTCTTCAGACTTCTCATTCTCATTTTTTTGAAATGAGCGGCGGGCTTATCAACGCCACGGAACTGGTGGCGACTATTATTAATCAGAAAGAAAATTTCATTGAGGGAATTCAATATGCCCAGGAGTTGATCGAAGGTTCCTTAACCATGCTGATTATGACACCACGGGGCATTTTTGCCGCCAGGGACCGGCTGGGCAGGACGCCTGTAGCCATCGGTCAAAAAGAAGGCTCTTTCTGTGCCGCTTTTGAAAGCTTTGCTTATCTGAATCTGGGTTACAGTGATTATAAAGAGCTGGGGCCCGGTGAAATTGCCGTCATTACGCCGGAGGGTATGAAAACACTGGTCCAGCCGGGAAAAGATATGAAAATCTGTACCTTCCTTTGGATTTATTACGGATATCCTTCTTCTTCTTATGAAGGCATCAATGTAGAGCAGATGCGCTATAACTGCGGTGCAAAGCTTGCAAAGAGGGACAATGTACAGCCTGATACCGTAGCCGGCGTCCCTGATTCGGGGACAGCCCATGCCATTGGTTACGCCAACGAATCGGGAATTCCTTTTTCCCGCCCTTTCATTAAATATACGCCCACCTGGCCCCGCTCTTTTATGCCTACCATTCAGACTCAGCGAAACCTCATCGCAAAGATGAAACTGATCCCTGTCCACGACCTGATTCAGGGAAAGCGGCTCCTGCTGATTGATGATTCCATTGTCCGTAGTACGCAGATGCGGGAAACTACCCAGTTTCTTTACCGGAGCGGCGCAAAGGAGGTCCATATCCGTCCCGCATGCCCGCCCCTGCTCTATAGCTGCAAATATTTGAATTTCTCCCGTTCCTCTTCTGAAATGGATCTGATCACCAGAAAAGTTATAAAAGAGATGGAAGGAAACGACAAATACGCAAGGCTGGAGGCATATGCCAATCCAGAAACTGCCGAATATCAGGACATGGTAAAAAATATCGGAAAACGATTGGATTTCACTTCCCTGCGCTACCACCGGCTGGATGATATGATTGAGTCCGTCGGCCTAAGCAGTGATAAGCTCTGTACTTACTGCTGGAACGGAAAAGAATAATCAAACTGTCCTTCCTGTATTTTTACGAAGCTGGTCTAAAATTTCCATTACAATCAAGCTTTCTTTCTGCCAGGAAAGGAAGCTTGATTGATCTCCGGCCCGGGCAGCTTTCACAAAATCCTTTATCTCAAAAGTCATTCTGTTGGCGCCCAAGTCATATTCCACTGACCTTCGCTCTCCATTTCTCAAAAAAAGTTCTGCGCTTCCCCAAATATTCCCCGCTTCCTTTACTAAAATGTAGCCCTTTTCTCCTTCGATCACCCCCCTATTGTCCCCGTCACAGTCTTTTGCCCCCATACAGGTACATATAGACCCTTCGTAAGAAAGTACTGCCGTACCGGAACAGTCAATGCCGTTAAATCCCCTGTTGGCAAAATAACACGCTTCCTTTGGCATCCCAAATAACCCCGCCGCCGCATGGAGGTTATATACATTGATATCCATCAAAGCCCCTCCGGCAAATCCCGGGTCAAAGACATTGGTGATCTCCCCCTTCAAATAAGTATCATAACGGCTGGAATACTGGCTGTAATTGAAGTTTGCCATGCGGACCGGCCCGATTTCTGAAATCCATTCCCGGACACATTTAAAATTGGGCATGTGGAGTATGGTAATAGCCTCCATTAAATAGACCCCTTTTTCTTTTGCCAGGGCGAATAGTTCTTCGGCCTCTTTCCTGTTCCCCACAAAGGGCTTCTCACAAATCACATGCTTGCCCGCCGTCAGAGCTTTTTTGGCATAACCGTAATGAAGACTGTTGGGAGAGGCCACATAGACACAGTCCACGCCTTCATCCGCAACCATGGCGTCCACATCTGAGAACCATTTTGCCGCGCCGTGCTTTTTTCCAAATTCGTATGCCCGTTCCCTACTTCGGGAATAAACTGCCGCTAGGGTAATCCCTTCTGTTTTGGATACTGCATCTAAAAACAAATCTACAATGCTTCCGCTTCCAATCGTTGCAATCTGTAACATAGCCCCTCCTTTTTAACCTTCTCAAAGCTGTTCCCCGTTGCCTGCAAAACAGATTATTCTCCTGTAAGCAGCGCCTGGGGAGCGATTTTTTTTATTTTCAGAGACAGCAGACAGGCCGCCCCAAACGCAAATAATACAAGCCCGGCTCCAGCTATTATGATAAAGCCGACAGGGACAGTAAACGTGCACTTGACAATACCAATTCCGTTTAAAAAAGCTGCTGTCAGCGGATTGATAATCAGCGAACTCAAAATCAGTCCAAAAAAGGTGGAAATTATGACGGCAGGCATGAAGCTAATGGCCGTCTGCCCTATAAGCTGCCCGGTGGTAAAGCCCAGGGCTTTCATAACCCCGTAATCCCTCTTTTTGTTGTTTAACATTGTCCTCACCAGCAGATACAGTACAAATACCACCACCATAAAACTCAGTATAAGCACAGCAAAGACAATAACTGTCATAAGGGAAACATATACAGAGGCCGCTCCCTGGATGGTCGCTTCTATATTGATTGTTGCGTTTACCCCGTCTCCAAACCGTTCTTTCATCTCTGAATTAAATTCCTCTATACTGACGCCGTCCGCAAGGTTAATATAATAACTGGTATTCTGACATTCTCCCATCCGTTCGTATCCAGCTCTTGTAAGTAGGCAGTCTTTACCGAGATGATTGCTGATCTGCGTATATCCCGATATAATATACGTCGCCTCTTTCCCCCCTGACGTTATGGCCATTTCATCTCCGATGGCCAAATTTTTTTCTTTTGCATATTTTGCGGCAACTACAATTTCGTTATCAAATTTAGGAAATCTCCCTTTAAATACAACGTCCTGATTGTTTGCCTTTGAAAAATCATCACAAACTGTCGCCATAAGCTCCAGGCCTCCCTTATGGCTTACAGGAAGGGAATTATAAAGATACACTTTTTCCACACGGCCGTCGCGTTCCATTTCCCGCAAAAAATCTTCTTCCGTTTCCGCGCCTACGTTGATGCAGCTGTCCGCCATCTCCCCCACAATGAGATTGAGAAACGGGTCGATATCCGTAATCATATTTTCAACCATCAGCCCTGAAAATACCACAACAAGGGAAAGTACAAGTATAGTAATACAAACGGTCACATTATTTTTCACCCCGGAAAGCGTCATTTTTAATGCAAGGGCAAAATCAAGCGGCGCCCGCGTTTTTTCAAGTGGAACATGATTGCGCCTGAAGTTGTGAGTCCGAATCCCCTGGCGAAGCGCTGTAATTGGTTCTATTTTTTTAATCCGGTGTGCGGACAGCCATACGGCAGACGCCGACGCCCCGCCTAAAATCAACAGTGAAACCAACATCGGCAGCGGTAAAAAGTGGATTTCGTATGGAATGCCGGTCTGCGATATCATCATCTCATTCAAAAATGGGAACAGACAGTATGAAACACCCGTTCCCGCTATGGCGGCAATCAGTGTGATTCCCAAAAACTGCGCCATAAGGGCGGCAATTAGCTGACTGCCGGTATAGCCCGCTGCCTTGAGCGCCCCCAGATCCTTCATATTTTCCTGAATATAGTTGACGATATTGGATACCATAACGGCCAGCGCGATCAACAATATGAAAAAAGCCATTACCCCCATAAGTCCCGCGCAAATCATTTGTGATATGTAGCGCGATTGGGAAACGAGTTCGTAAGAATTGCTTGTGGCACGGGCCGCCGGATATTGGGAAGCCACCTGACTTTTCAGCGCCGTCTCATAGTCGGCGCTTTCTGCGCTGTCTTTCAACCGGACAGAGCACAAAGTGGCGCGCGGGGCATAGCCCTTTGCCTCCAGTTCATTATATAGGTCTTCCGTTAAAATAAGCTCGCATATACTGCAGTTATGGGAACCTGCCATAACGCTGTTAAAAAATCCACACACAGGATAAGAAACCTTATTACTTCCGATGGAAATGGTTACAGTTTTCCCAATGGCAATATCCTCCGACTTATACAAAATGGGCATGTAGATTCCGCTTTGTATGTCGCTGTCTTCGACGATTTCCACCTTCCCCACCGGGCGGGAAATGGCTGTTTGTTTTTCAAGGATCACAAGCTCTGAGTTCACTTCGCCGCCATTATAGTCAAATGAACCGACCATCAGCATGACCTGGCCCAAGGCAAATTCCGATGTGCGCTCATCATTTTCAACGGCTTTCGCCAAAAATTCCCGCATCTGTTCACTGTCGTCGTCAACTGCGAGAGTAACATGTTCCGCATTCATTTTATCATGGCACCGGTCAAAGTTCTGCTTATAGTCTGTGGACAACATAAGCCACAAATTAAGTAGCAAAGCCGCCAGGAAAATCAATATGGAGATGGCCGCTGCCTGGCCTTTCCCCTTTCGCAAATTAGAGTGTATAAGAAGCAGATTTTTTTTCATATTACCACCCCATTTCCGAAAGGAAAGAAGAAAGTTTTTCGTTCCTCCCCCTATCGCCGTCTTTATACGGCCCCAAATTGCACTCCCCCAGTATTATCCCATCCTTTAAATACAGAATACGGTTTCCGCGCCGGGCAGAACGCATATCATGAGTAACCATCACCACGCTTTGCCCCTCTTCGTTGAATTTTGTAAATACATCCAGAACATCAAGCCCTGTTTTTGAATTGAGGGCGCCCGTCGGTTCGTCGGCAAAAAGAATCTCCGGAGAGTTGATCAGCCCCCGGACAATGCCCACACGCTGCGCTTCGCCTCCGGAAAGCTGGCCGGGAAACTTCTTCTGTGTCTCCTCAGATATCCCCACCGCCTGAAACAATTCCTTCGCGCGTCTCACAAGCGCCTTTTTGTCTTTATTGACAAGAAGCCCCACAGCCAGCACATTGTCCATTACGCTCATGCCGTCAATCAGATAAATCTGCTGAAAGACAAAACCACAGTGCTCCCTCCTAAACACCGCCAGTTCATCGGCGCTAAAATCAGATATGGTTTCACCCCTGAATGTAATGGCGCCCAAAGAAGGCGTATCCATCCCGGAAAGAGCATATAAAAGTGTGGATTTTCCTGCACCGCTGGCTCCCATGATAATGGTAAAATCACCTTTGTAAAGCTGTAAATCAACGTTTTTAAGCACATGCTGCAATACTCCGCCGCTTGAATAGGATTTGCTCAGTTTTTCGGTCTTCAACAATATTTCTTTCATAAAAAACCTCCTCTTTACACATCCCATTCTACTCCGGTGATTCTTAAATGTCTTTATAAAATCCTTAAAAATCTCCTAAGGATTTAAACCCCGTGTCTGTCCAAAGCCCCCGCTTTTCTCCCTTGTGCATAAGATCATTACCGTTACTTTCAACCCCCCCTCTCCGTTTTCGACTTTCAGCCCTCCTTGCATCCCATTCATAAAATAATCGGAGATATAAAGTCCCAAACCTGCGCCTTCCATATCTTTTGCATTACTTCCACGTCTGTATTTTTCCTTGATAAACGGCAGCTCTTCCATGCTGACGCCACCGCCATAGTCCTCGATGCTGACAGCGAGGCAGTTCTCGCTTATGGATATCATTACGTCTATATTCGTATCGGCATATTTGTAAGAATTGGCAAAAACGTTGTCAAAAACCTGCTGTAAGCGAAGCTGGTCCACGTATAAAAGACAGTCTGGAATGTCGGGGAGCACAGCCCGGCCAAGATAATCAGAATTTGCAAGCAATACTTTCAGTTGGCCGCTCTCCATATCGGAGGGTTTGACGGAAAGCTGCTTAAGTTCCTCCAGCGTAGAGGTGAAGAGATTTGTGATGAGTATATTGATCTGGTCGGCTTTACAGATGATCTGCCGGTAGTTCTCCTTTATTTTTTCGTCTCCTGCAACTGCAGCCCCCACTTCAGAAGCCGCTTTGATACTTGCCACCGGCGTTTTAATGTCGTGGGAAAGCTTTGCCACCAGCTCTTTTTTTCCTGCATTGGCTTCTGCTTCTGCAATCCGCGCCTTTTTTAACTCACTGCGCATCATGTCAAAACTTTCTGTAAACGCGCCAAACAGGTTTTGCTTGTCCATTTCCAGCGGGACATCAAAATTTCCGCCGGCCACCCGCTCCGCAAACCCTTTCAATTTATGGAATGGTTTGATCACCATACGGTTTAAACAAACATTATAACCAATGCAGATACCCCACTGCACTAAAATCAAAACCGCCAGGCAAATGGCGGCCGCATTTTTCTGTTTCTGTAAAATGAGGGAACCTTCATTATATATAATGATTTTGCCGGCCGCCCTTCCTCCCGCTTCTATATCAAGGATGGTATCTCTGTGGAGCGCCGCCTCATTGATACTTTCGCTCAATCCCTGGCGGGTTTTAAACAATACGATCCCATCGCCGTCAATCGCCACATAATCAAGGCCTGTCTTGTCTCTATAGCTTTCCATGGCGTCCCAATGGGCCTCCACAGATTTCACTGCTTCGTTTACTGCAACCGTATCCTGCCGGTTATCTGTATCCCCCACCGCAAAAACAACTAAAACCGCAAGTTCCACCACAGCCACCAATGCCATTATGCCTATAAATATGTGCTTTTTCACTGCTTTCCTCCACTGAACCTGTAACCGTCGCCCCAAACAGTAACGATATATTCCGGTTTACCCGGCTCACGTTCAATGACCTCACGTATTTTACGGATATGCACATTCAGCGTTCCGTCGCCTGTAAATTTATCTTCCCAGATCTTTTCAAACAGTTCCTGTTTTAAAACCGTCCTGTTTTGATTCTGGATAAGATAAGACAGCAGTTTAAATTCGAGAGGCGTAAGTTTGGCAGGATTCCCTTCAACAAATACTTGCTTTCCGCGAAAATCAACGGTTAGCCTACCGTCGGAATATTCCCTGTCTGTATTCTGCCCAAAGCGCTTTAACACCACTTTCACCTTTGCCAAAAGGACGCCCAGGGAATAGGGTTTCTGCACATAATCATCGCCTCCGATATTGAGGGCAATGATTTTATCGTCATCGCTGCTTCTGGCAGAAATAAACAAAATGGGAATTTCCGTTTTTTCGCGAAGTTCCTGGCACAGGTCAAAGCCGCTGCTGTCACCCAAATTTATATCCAGAAGCAAAACTTTCGCCGTATTCCCCTCAAAAAACTTCCGACATTGGGAAGCATCATATACAACCGCCGTTTTTACCCCAAATAAATTGAAATATTCCGCCGTACTGTCTGCAAGCAGCTTCTCATCGTCAATGACCAGACAATCATACTTCATGGTTTCCTCCACCTGAAAATGCCGGAGACTTAAGCCTCCCCTACGGCAGTTTAAAAGTCAGCTTCACCGGGTTGTGGTCTGAATAGCGGAATTCCCCGTCTAAATTTTCCGCTGTAGCCACGATCCCGTCGGACACAATGAACCCATCCACAATCACAGTATAAGTAACACCTTTTTCATAAGGGATATCGGCGCCCCGGCAGGTGGGTGTTTCTCCTGCGTTCTCTGCCTTCACAAAGTGGTATCCTTCTGCCAGCTGGGAATCGTCCAGCTGATAAACCCACCCCGGCACTTTCTGCCCGGAGGGAAAACTTTCTATGGAACCGGCAATATCATGATTAAAGTCCCCGCCTGCAATGACATAGTTCCCTTTCTCCTTTTCCTCTGCCAGCACCTGGTTTAAAAGTTCAAGCTGCTTTGCCCGGACTTTTCCTCCCTCGTCATAAGCGCTCAGATGGAGGTTGATCAGCAAAAGCTCTTTTCCGTCTTCCACCGGAACCCGGCTCACCATAAAGCACCTGTCCAAATCCGTAAACTTCGTAATAAAAGAATTATCCACCGGGAACTGTCTGCGGACACTTTCCGAAATCCGATATTTTCCAAAAGTCAGCATACCGGCCTGGACAGAGCCGTGGGGTTCGTGGAAGGGATAAAACAGATATGCGCTGTGAAAATTGCAGGCAAAAGCAGAAGCATATTCCGGGAATGACTCTTTCATAAGCTCCACTTGATTGATCCCATAGCTTCTGGTGGCTTTTTCGTCTGCTTCCTGCACAAAGATAAAATCCGGGTTCTCCGCCTCCAAAAGCCCAATGCTGCCTTTTGTATTGGCCAGCGCTTCTTCTTTGGATTTTGCCCGGGCCGAAGTCCCGGCAGTCTTCGTCCCATCCAGCATCTCTCCCGTGTCCATGAAAAAGGTATAATCGTCAGAATATGCGCCAAACCCGATATTGTAGGTCATGACCGTATAAGGCGTACCAGGCTTTATGATCTCCTCCCTGTTGTTTTCTGTGGCAATGGCCTGATGATCTTCAATCCGGTAGTATTGTATCTGCATATAGGCCATATAGCCGCCCACCAGAAGCACGAGAAAAAGAACCGCACACCCAATGGCGATCCCTATCCTTTTCCACAATTTCCTACTTTTCCTTTTTTCCATAAAGCACCCCCTTTTATAGTATATCGGATTTTCATAAATAACACAAACGGTTCTTCCATTTCCGCCGGAAAAAACATGAGAGGAAAACCAGGGGCAAAAGAAATGCCTCTGGTTTTCCTCTCATATTTCGGCTGCAGGGAAATTACAGTTTGGAAATCTGCATTTTCACCCGTAAATATGCTTTCAGCTTTTCCTGGACAAACATGGGCATATCCAAAACCTTCCCTTTGTCCCCATTCTGGCTGCAGTATTCTCTTATACTGTCATAGTAAAGCTGGAAGTATTCTGTTCCCACATTAAACTTATTGATACCGCGGCAAAAAGCCTGCTCCAGCTGGTCATTGGGAATACCGCTGCCTCCATGAAGCACCAGGGGAGTCTTCGTGGCCTCATTAATCTCATCCAGGCGTTCCAGATCCAGCTTCGGAGTTTCCAGGTACACCCCATGGGCGCTTCCAATGGCCACGGCCACCGAATCCACATTGGTTTCCTCACAGAATTTCGCCGCCACCTCAGGCCTTGTGTACATATCCAGATTGTGCTGGTCAGACTGGGCCGCAAATCCCACGTGTCCCAGTTCCGCTTCCACATCCGCTCCCAGCGCGTGGGCCGCCTCCACGACACGTTTTGTAAGAGTGATGTTTTCCTCCACAGGAAGCATGGAGCCGTCATACATAACAGAGGTAAATCCTCCCTGTATTGCTTTCAAAATATAGTCGAAATCACTGCAGTGATCCAAATGCAAACCGATGGGAACTTTCGCCTTGTCTGCCAGTTCCCTTACTGTGGCGGCAAAACCCCTGATATTGCAGCAGTTATTCTGAAAGCTGTCTGCCGGATACAGCATGATAATCACCGGTTTATCCAATTCCTCTGCCACAGATGCCACTGAATAAGCCATCGTGTAATCATTGCAGTTAAACGCAATCGCGGAGGTATTTGCCTCATCCGCCATTTTTAAAATTGTACTAACCTTCTCTAATGCCATTTTTTCTCCTTCTCCCAAACGCTTTTGTGTGTTTTGTTTCGTTATTTATCTTTTATTATCGTTTTAGCCCATTATAAAATGATTTTCTCCCCCTGTCAACCAGCTCCAATGATTTAGTTGCTATTTTCCCAATTTTCCGATAAACTAAAATCACGGGAACTGCCCGGAGAATGTGAGGAACCCCCATGCTTGCAGAAGAACGGAAAAACAGTATTATAGAAATCATTCGGGAAGAACGCATTGTAAAAGTGACCGATTTAAGCCAGCGTTTTGAAGCCACGGAAGCTACCATCCGCCGCGACCTGGAAGAGCTGCAGCGGATGGGTATGGTCCGGCGTATCCATGGCGGCGCAGTCCTTCCCACAAAAATAAGCAGGGATTTCAACTATTCTGACCTGTCTGTTTTATGTATTGAAGAAAAAAAACGCATCGCCGCAAAAGCTTATGAATTCATTCAGACAGGGGACAACCTGCTTTTGGACGGCTCCACCACAGTGTTGGAGCTGGGAAAGCTGCTTTTAAAAAACCCTTTCGACGGTATTTCTGTCATTACCAATTCCTTCAATCTGGTGGCCCTCTTCACAGGGAGCAATGTCCGGGTCATCCATACCGGCGGAGAATTGTGTTCCGGCATGAATTATGCCACCGGAGCCATTGCAGAGCAGATGCTTTCCGGCATCCGGGTGGACAAATGCTTCCTCGGGACCAATGGAATTGAGCCTTCTTATGGGTATTCTGTCCCCCATTTCCCCGATGCCTCCCTGAAAAAGTGGATGCGAAAAGCTTCCGGCCTTACATTCGTCCTGGCCGACCACACTAAATTCGGCGATTCCTATATGGCCAAATTTGCCGATTTCACCGGAGACATTGATTACCTGATCACAGACCGTCTCCCCGATGAACTGAACAACCAGGAACTATATTCTTCCACCAGGTTCGTTACAACTATATAAAAAAGCAACCGCGGCGCGTGAGCGGGCCTGAAAGGCTAGTTTCCTATAAAGCAAAAAGAGCTGCCAGGAAATATAAACATCCAAATCGCTTATATTCCTCAGCAGCCCCTTTCATTATGTAGATAACGACTATACCAGCATAGACATAATCCGAGCTGTCAAAATCCCCAGCGGCGTCCCGATGACATACCCCATCAGGGCCATCAGGATTCCAACAGGAACTAAGGAACCGGAATAGGAACCGGCAAGTACAGGCGCGGACGCCGTGCCGCCAATATTAGCCAGGGAAGCAACTGCCCCTGTAAACAAATCCAGTTTCAGAAGCTTGCACAGCAGAACCATCAGCACCGCGTGGATGGCCAGAATCAGGAAGCCCGTCAGAATCCACATCGGGGCATCCGCCAGCTCCAGAAGGCTTGCACGAGATGCCAGCAGGACAATTACACTGTAAAGCAGCAGATTAGAAACTTCTGCTGAACCAGCCACCTTTCCCAGGGGAGAAACTGCCCCCACCAGTCCAAGGACTGTGATAAACAGAATAGTCCAGGTGGCTTTATCCAGGAAAGGCATGGAAGAATTCAACGCCGTACCCACATTCCCCCCCACAGCAGAAACCAGCAGGGCGACACCAATCAAGAGAATCAGGCTCTGGAAGGTGAGAGGCGTAGTATTGGCCTTTGCATCATCTGCCAGGCGGTTGGAAACCTCATCCAGCGTCTTCGTATTGGCCTTCGTCCACTTGTTAAATTTAGGGGCCAGCTGGATGAACCACAGTAAGAACATGACCCAAAGAGAATAATCAATGGAATCAATGACCAGCGCATACCCCATATCCGCTTCGCTGATTCCCAATGCAGCCTGCACAGCCACCATATTGCCGGAGCCGCCAAGCCAGCTTCCGCACAGAGCGCCAAGGCCCATCCAGGAATTAGAGCCGATGGCCCCTTTCATAATCGCAAAGGCTACGATAAAGCCGATAATAATGGTCAGCGATGCAGAGAAAAAGCCAATCAGCATTTTAGGCCCAAGCTTAATGATCTTGCGGATGTCACACCGCAGCAACATGGTAAATACCATTGCATAAGTAAGGCTGTTTTTAAGGGCAGTATACGCAGGTTTTGTGGATTCCATATCCCACACCTTAAAGGTGCACAGGATCATGGCAACCAGGTAACAGAGCACGACTGCCGGCACGAATTTGAAAAATTTCTGTACCACGCCTGTTGTCTTTTTTTCCAGTGTCACAAGCACTGCCGCCATAAACAGCAGAACTGCAACGTAAGTAAAGCCATTGGTAATCATGAACTTCCTCCTTTTTCTACAATTCTATAGTTTTATTAATCGGATTTATTATAACAATTTAACAACTCTATTACAATGATTATTTGAAAAAAATATAAAAAAGTATAAAAAATGCATAAAAATCCATATATTTGTGGTAAAATTATTAAAAACGTTTAGAAAGGCAGGGATAAAAATGAATACCATACCGAAAAGGCTAGACTCCATGCAGCCGGAACTTATAGCAGCGCTAAAGCGGCTGGTGGCCATCCGCAGTGTGGAAAATCCCGGGGAAGGAGGGACCCCCTTCGGCCTCGACGTGCAAAGGTGTCTGAAAGAGGCCCTGCAGATTGGACGCGAACTGGGATTTGAAGCTGTTAACATGGATGATATCGTAGGCTGGTGTGAATATGGCAGCGGTGAGGAAATGGTGGCGGTCCTGGGACACCTGGATGTGGTACCGGAGGCAGACGGCTGGAAAACGCCTCCCTATGAAGCACAAATCATAGGGGACCGCATCATCGGGCGCGGCGTCATTGATGACAAAGGGCCTGTGGTGGCAAGCCTTTTTGCCCTGAAGGCCATCCGGGATGCAAAAATCCCCCTGAAACGGCGAATCCGTATTCTCCTTGGCACCAATGAAGAGACAGGAGCCGCAGATATGAAATATTATCTGGCCCATGGCGGGGAAATCCCGGCATCCGGTTTCACCCCCGATGGCGAATATCCCCTGATCAACGGGGAAAAGGGAATTATCAATGAAACTTATGAACGTTCCATGGAACAGTCAGGGGACTTCCGGGTAATACGGCTGGAAGGCGGCGTGGCCGGAAATGTAGCGCCGGATTTTGCCGTGGCTGAAGTGGCTGGGCCGGAAGGGTATGAGCCGCCGGAAGCAGAAAAAATCCAAGTCACCAAAATCACTGGCGGCTGGCGCATTGAGGCCCGGGGAGTATCCGCCCACGGCAGCCATCCCGAGGAGGGGGAAAATGCCATTGGCCGGCTGGCCCTCTATCTGGACAGGCTTCCTTTTGTAGGAGATGCGGCACAGAGTTTTTCCTTTCTGGCAAAAAAGATTGGTATGGACTGCTTTGGAACCAATTTAGGAGCTGACCTGAAGGATGAAATTTCCGGCAATATGACTTTTAACATGGGAATTCTTTTCGGTGATGAAAAGAAGATCGGCGTGAAATTAAACTACCGTTACCCCGTCACCTTTGAAGCCGCAGACTGCCAGCCGAAGATTCAGCATGCTTTTGAAGAGGCCGGCTGGAACCGGACCGCCCATCTGCATAAACAGAAGCTTTATATTCCAGAGGATTCAGCACTGGTGCAGTCCCTCTTAAAAGTTTACCGCCAGGCCACCGGTGATCTGTCGGCGCCAAAATCCATCGGAGGCGGCACTTATGCAAAAGCTATTCCAGGTATCCTGGCCTTTGGCCCCATTTTCCCCGGGGATGAAGTAACGGAGCATCGCCCCAACGAATATATCACCATCAGCCGTTTAATGGAAAATGCAAAAATAATCGCCGCGGCCATGGTAGAACTGGCTACGGCAGACTAAGCAGGAATGACAGCCCTTTACAAAAAACAGGAAAAGTCAAAAAAGAAAAAATGGAGGCAACACATGAAAATTACAGAAATCAGGTTGGGAAAAATTTCCGTTCCACTGCGGGTTCCTTTTAAAACAGCCCTGCGCAGCGTTGACAGTGTAGAGGATGTAATTGTGGAAGTCCACACAGATACCGGAGCCATCGGCTATGGTGAAGCGCCGCCCACAGGCGCAATCACCGGGGACACGACAGGGGCCATCATCGGCGCAATCAAAGATCATATCGCAAAAAGCCTGATGGGCAGGGATGTGGATGATTTTGAAGACGTACTGCAGACAGTGCAGTCCTGTGTGGTAAAAAATACAAGCGCCAAAGCTGCAGTAGATATGGCCCTGTGGGATTTATATGGACAGCTTTATCATGTTCCCGTATATAAGCTGCTGGGAGGCGCCAGGAAAAGCATTGTCACCGATATCACCATCAGTGTCAATTCCCCTGAGGAGATGGCCCGGGACGCCAAAGACGCCGTCCGCCGGGGCTACGACTGCCTAAAGGTAAAGGTGGGGGTAAATCCGGCCCTGGATGTGGAGCGGCTTTTAGCCGTCCGTCAGGCTGCCGGAAAAGATGTCTGTATCCGAATCGATGCCAACCAGGCATGGCAGCCCAAGGAAGCAGTCCGAATCCTGAATCAGATGCAGGAGCAGGGGCTTCAGATCGAATTTGTGGAACAGCCTGTGCGCGCCCACGATTTTGAAGGTTTAAAATATGTGACGCAGCACAGTTACGTGCCGGTTCTTGCAGATGAAAGCGTATTCTCCCCGGAGGACGCCGTAAAAATCATGGAAATGCGGGCGGCAGATTTAATCAACATCAAGCTGATGAAATGCGGTGGCCTGTACAACGCCCTGAAAATCGCAGCAGCGGCGGAAATCTACGGAGTGGAATGTATGATTGGCTGTATGCTGGAAGCAAAAATCTCTGTCAATGCAGCGGTAGAACTTGCCTGTGCAAAAAAAATCATCACCAGAATTGACCTGGACGGGCCAGTCCTCTGCAAAGAAGACCCTATTATCGGCGGCGCGGTGTTTGACGAAAAAATAATTACTGTATCAGAAGCGCCGGGACTTGGGATCCAGGGGATTGAATCTGGAAAGCTCACATACATAGACTTTTAACACCGCCGCAGTGCAATCCTCGCGGAGCGTTTTTACTTTATAACGCTTCCTATAAAGCAAAAAAGAGTTCCCGAGGGAACTCTTTTTTTAATCTCTTACGGCCAGATGCCTCTCAGCTTCTTGGCGTCAACATTTCTCTTGATTGCAATCAGGTAAGCGCCGATTCTAGGTTCTACGCCTTTTTCTTTTGCAATGTTCCATACAGACTCGAAAGCACGGTCCATGATCTCTTTCAGTCTCTTGTTGACATCTTCTTCAGTCCAGTACATAGACTGGATGTTCTGTACCCACTCAAAGTAAGATACTACCACGCCGCCTGCGTTGGCAAGGATATCGGGAATCAGGAGGATCCCTCTCTCTTTAAGGATCGCATCTCCCTCTACGGTGGTGGGGCCGTTGGCTGCTTCTACGATAATCTTGCAGTTGAGTTTATCGGCATTGTCCTTGCGGATCTGGTTTTCCAAAGCTGCAGGCACCAGAACTGTCGTCTCCAGGGTCAAAAGCTCATCATTGGTGATGTGCTCTACGCCAGGAGCGTTGTAATCTTTCAACAGCGCCTTCGGCGTTGCCAAATATTCCAGGATACCGGGAATGTCCAGGCCGTCCTTGCAGGTGATTCCACCGGAAACATCGCTGACACCGATCACCTTCATGCCTTCTGCATGGAGCAGTTTCGCAGAAATGCTTCCTACATTACCCATACCCTGTACCACTACAGTGGTTCCAGCCATTTCCATGCCAAGTTTTTCAAGAGTGTTCTTTGTTGTAATCATAACACCGCGGCCAGTTGCCTCGCTGCGGCCTAAAGCTCCGCCGATCTCAATGGGCTTGCCGGTGACAACGCCAGGTACGCAGTGTCCCTTCAGCATACTGTATGTATCCATCATCCAGCCCATAACCTTGGGATTGGTTCCTACATCGGGAGCGGGAACATCCTGATCCGGTCCGATGATGGGAGCGATCATTGCTGTAAATCTTCTGGTAATCCTTCTCATTTCGCCTTCAGATAAGGTGGTGGGATCGCAGACCACGCCGCCCTTGGCTCCGCCGTAAGGAATGTTTACTACGGCACATTTAAAAGTCATCCATGCAGCCAGCGCTTTTACCTCATCCTGGTTTACATTGGGATGGAAACGCACACCGCCCTTGGCCGGCCCGCGGGTAGTGGAATGTTGTACCCGGAAGCCCTCGAATACCTTTACACTTCCGTCATCCATCTGTACCGGGACAGCAACTTTCAGTTCTCTCTCCGGATATTTAAGAGCTTCATAATCAGCCTCTTCGTATCCGAGCACTTTCGCAGCGCTTTCCACAACTGCCAGTACGTTGTCATAAGGATTATAATTTCCCATAACAAAAATCCTCCTTTTTAAGGAATTTAATAGTATCAGGTATCCTCTACACCCCCATGTAGCGTTACCATCTACCCTCATTATTTCTCAGGAGCCGCCATCTGTCAACACCCAAATTCCATTCAAAAAAAAGCATGTTTTTTGGCGAATCTAACAAAAGAATATAAAAAAAGAGCCACTTAAACTGTAGATTGTTAAGCAGCCCTTTTACCATGGGAAACTATTTCCGTCTATTTGCTGTTTTTCCTCTCCTCCATAAAAGCAGCCAGGGATTCTTTCCATTCCGGCATCTGATAAATCCCAGATACCCTCAGCATAAAATTGTCCAAAAGCGTATACCTGGGCCTGTTGACTATGGACGGATTTTCTCCGGCAGCGTGAGGCTCAATGTTTACCTTCCTACCGGACAGCCTCACGATCTCCTTCGCAAACTCATAACGGCTGCACATCCCTTCGCAGGATGCATGATAAATCCCATATTCATTGGAATCAATTAATTTGACAATAAATTTCGCCAGTTCTATGGCGCTGGTAGGCGTACTGATCTGATCCACCGGCACAAAAATCGTATCCTCTGTCAAAAGCTCTTCCAGAATGTAGCTGACAAAATTGTTCTTTGTCTTCCCGTAAATCCAGGAGCTCCTCACAATCATGTGCCGCGGCGCCAGCTCCCTGACAAAATCTTCCCCTGCCAGTTTAGACTTTCCGTATACGGTGAGAGGATTCACTTTGTCAAACTCCGTCAGCGGGCGCTTTGCCGTCCCGTCAAATACATCGTCAGTGGAAATGTGAATCAACTTCGCATTTGTTCTTCGGGCTGCGATGGAAAGGTTCCTCGCCCCCAGGGCATTGACCCTGTAAGCCTGCTCTTCGCCGCGTTCACACTTTGCCAGATCCGTCATCGCCGCACAGTTAATGATCACATCCGGCTGGTTCCTGTCGGCAAAAGAAGCCACTGTTTCCAGGTTTGTCACATCTACATCCAAATCCGAAGCCAGCACCCCCATACTGGCATCCTGGCACAGGATCTCGTAAACAGCAGAACCCAGCTGCCCGTTTGCCCCCGCTATCCATACATTCAATCCGTTCATCCGTTTTTCTCCTCTCCCGCCTTCTGAAGGGATTCATTGAGCGCCAGCATCCGCCTATCAAGGCTTGCCGCCATATCGGCGCAC
This sequence comes from uncultured Lachnotalea sp., assembly GCA_948470255.1. Classification (GTDB taxonomy): domain Bacteria; phylum Bacillota; class Clostridia; order Lachnospirales; family Lachnospiraceae; genus Lientehia. The sequence continues at coordinate 40,337 of CAOKOS010000010.1, read as the reverse complement.
TCTTTTAAATCCTCCCGGATATGTTCAGGAGCCGCCCCCTCAAATTTGTAATGGATTTTATGCTCCAGGCTGGCCCAGAAATCCATGGCAATGGTGCGTATCTGAATCTCCACCCTCATCTCCACCTGGCCGCTGGATAAATAAATCGGCATCACAATCACCATATGGTAACTGCGGTATCCGTTAGGCTTGGGTTTTGCGATATAATCCTTCACCATCTCCACTTTAATATCATTCTGCCGTGAGATCGCATCCGCCAGATAATAGATGTCCGACGTAAAAGAGCAGATAATGCGGATACCTGCGATATCGTGAAGCTCCTGGTACATATTATCTATAGTAGCCTCAAACCCCAGACGTTTTAACTTTTTTACAATACTCTCCGGCGTCTTAATCCTGGCCTTTACATGTTCGATGGGATTATAATGATTAATATGGTGGAATTCATCACTTAGGATATTCACCCGTGTCTGTACTTTTTGAAGCGCTGCATTATAGAGAAACATCAGCGTTTTCCACTGATCCAGCTGGTCATATTCCTCCGGTAAGTTTGGTATTGCCATAAATCCTTCCCCCGACATTCAATTTCAATCCAGTTTTATCCCCTTTAAAAGAGAACCAAGATTTGTGGCTGCCCTCCCCTCTTCCACATACTCTTTGTGGCTTTCCGTATCCTGCGGTTCGCTCACATCCAGAAGCGCTTTCATACTAAGGCTCACACGTCCATCTTTCACTGCAGTGATTTTTACCGTTACCCGCTGGCCCTCATTTAAAACTGCTGCCGGCGTTTTGATACGCTTATCACTGATCTGTGATACATGCAAAAGCCCGGTCACGCCATTGTCCAGCCTTACAAAAGCTCCATAACTCTGTATAGTTTCCACTACACCTTCAGAAACTGCCCCCACTTCACAGGCAGAGATCTTTTTCTTCCGCTCTTCCATCTGCTTTGCATAAGCCAGTTCCTTTGCAGAAAGCACCAGTTTCTTAGCTTCCCTGTCCACCGTAACCGCCTGCACCGAAAGCTCCCGCCCAAGCCACTCTTCCAAGTTTTCCACATAAGATACGTCCAGCTTTGAAGCTGGGATAAAGCCGCGGATACCATCCACGTGGGCAACGACTCCGCTTTTCACAACCCCATCCACTTTCACCTGGATGGCGCTTTTATCTTCCAGGCATTTCTCCATCCTGTCCCAGGCTGCCATGTCATTTGCTTCTTTACGTGACAAAAGTACATGGCCATGGCCGTCGTCGGCCTGAATGACTGTTGCCGTAATCTCATCCCCTTTCTGCACTTCTTCCTTCAAAATACAGTCAGGATTGTTGCTGAAATGCTCTTTTTTAATGATTCCTTCCGTATAGGACTGTAAGTCTACCGTAATCTCATCGTCTTCGACTCCGATCACCGTCCCTGTCAGGACGTCTCCTTCTTTCGCCCTGTGAAAGGAAGCTTCCAGCTCCTTTTCATAATCCTCCATTGTTTCCACACGCTCTTCCATGGGTATCCCCTCCGTTTTCTATAATATGATATTATCATACCATTTTTTCATCATAAAGGCAATCTTCCCGTATCCTTCTCCCACCGTTTTCCGTCAAAAAAGTGCGGCATCTCACAAAAATACAGATTTAGTAAAAAATTCTTAAGAATTTATCTGTTTATATACCTGACAATATCTGTTAAACTAAATATAACGTCAAAGAAATTGGAGGGCAAGTATGAAGAAAAAAATCATTGCAGGCATCTGCATCATTCTGGCTGCCGTCGTCATAGGGCTGGTCGTCTGGAAAGTTTCCTCTTCAGGAGACGACCCCGAAGGAAATGGGGAAATCACTCTCTATGCCGATTCTGTCGGTATGCTGACAGGAACCGGGCTTGGAGCGCAAAACCGTTTTGCCGGCGTGGTTGAGGCCCAAAACACCCTGAAAATCCAACTGGAATCTGACCAGACAGTGAAAGAGATCTTTGTGGAAAAAGGACAGTCGGTGGAAGTCGGCACTATTCTCTTTGAATATGACACGGAGGATATGAGCCTCAAACTGGAGCAGGCAAATCTGGAGCTGGAGAAAATCTCCAACAGTATTGACACCATAAACGCCCAGATTGACGAACTGGTCAAGGCAAAGAAAAAAGCCCCTTCCAGCGAACAGCTTTCCTACACCACTCAGATTCAGGAAGCTCAGATGAACGTCAAACAGGAAGAATATAATTACAAAGTAAAAGAACTGGAAATCGACAGGCTTAAAAAATCCCTGGAATCCTCCCAGATGGCCTCCACCATCGCGGGAATCGTCCAGGAAATTAACGAAACCCCCTCTTTCGACAATTATACCGGAGAGCAGCAGCCCTTCATGAGTATCCTCGCCGTAGGAAAGTACCGGGTCAAAGGCACCATCAGTGAGCAAAACATGCAAAATATTTATCCCGGTATGCCTGTCATTGTCCATTCCCGGGTGGACGAAACCATCGTCTGGTCCGGCACCATAGAAAGCATCGATACGGAAAAACCCATTTCCGGGGGGAATAACGGCTATGTGATGGCAGAAGGGAGCGGAAGCGAACAGGCCTCCAAATATCCTTTTTATGTGACTTTAGATTCCAGCGACGGCCTGATGTTGGGGCAGCATGTGTATCTGGAGCCCAACCTGGGACAGGAAGAAAAAGATGGTATGTGGCTGATGTCCTCCTATATCGTCCAGGATGACGGCGACCCTTATGTGTGGGCTGCCGGCGAAGAGGATAAGCTGGAAAAACGCGCTGTAACCCTCGGCGGCTATGATGAAGAGATGGATACCTGGGAAATCACAGGCGGTTTAAAATCTACGGATTATATTGTATGGCCCAGTGAAGACTGCAAAAAAGGCGTCCCTGTCCAGAAGAATACAGGCGGCATGATGGGTGGCATGAACAGTGGCATGGATATGATTCCCGCAGGCGGTGACGACGGGGTTTCCGGCGGTGAGGACATCATTTCACCGGATGGCGACGATATCATTTCTCCTGATGGGGAAAATGTCGTTCCCGGAAATGAAGACGGTGTAGTCCCGGAGGGAGAAACCACTCCTATTCCGGAAGGTGCCGATATCCCGGAAGACGGCGGTATTTCGCCAGAAACGGAGGCTGCCTCATGATTTTAGAACTTGATCATATTTTTAAAGATTATTTGCAGGGGAAGATGACCGTCCCGGTTCTGAAAGACGTGACTTTGCACGTGGAAAAAGGGGAATATGTGGCCATTATGGGACCCTCCGGTTCCGGGAAAACCACTTTGATGAATATCATCGGCTGCCTGGATGTCCCCACCTCCGGCAGTTACAAACTAGGCGGCAACGACTTACTCCATCACAAGGATAAAGAAATGTCCCGCATACGAAACCGTTCCATCGGTTTTGTTTTCCAAAGTTTCAACCTGCTTCCCAGACAGAGCGCTTTGGATAATGTGGCCCTCCCTCTGCTCTATGCAGGTGTCTCTAGAAAAGACCGAAGGTCGCGCGCCGCCCAGGCGCTGAAAAAAGTAGGCCTGGAAGACCGCATGAATTTCAAACCCACTCAGCTTTCCGGCGGCCAGAAACAGAGAGTCGCCATCGCCCGGGCCATTGTCAGCGAGCCGGATATCCTGCTGGCTGATGAACCTACAGGCGCTTTGGATTCTGCCTCCGGCCATCAGGTCATGGAGCTTTTTCAACAGTTGAACGAAGAGGGGATGACTCTCATCATGATTACCCACGATTCGGAAATCGCTGCCCACGCCAAGCGAACCATATTGATCCGCGACGGTATTTTAAGCAGTATGAAGGAAGAGGAGGTGCTTTCATGAAATCCTCAAAGAAAAAATGGATCATCGCCGCCACATCTGTCATCCTGGTGATGGCCCTGGCCTCCGGCGGTATCTTTTTTGCCATAAAAAACAGCGGAGATCCTGTTAAAGTGGCTCCTGTCAGCAATATGAACAACGGCGGCTACTGGGGAGACAACAGTGATATCGCCCCCTACGGCAATGTCACCACCAATTTAAACCAGGAGATCTTTGACAACGAAAATCTCATCATTACAGATATTTATGTACAAGAAGGAGATACTGTCAAAATCGGAGACCCGTTAATTGCCTATGACACTACCCTGGTTTCCCTGGAGCTGGAAATGAAAGAAATGGAGATCGAGGGCATTGGATTAAACATCCAGAATATAGAAGCAGAACTGAAACAGCTGAGGCAGACGAAACCTGTAGCCATGGTTTCTCCCAACGCCCTGGCAAATATGGCCCTCGCTGCAGGTACCACGCCGGCTCCCACAACCTCCACAGATACTTCCAGTTCTGCAGACTCTTCCAGTTCTGCAGACTCTTCCAGCCCCACAGACCCTTCCACATCAACCGCCCCTACCAGTTCTGTCCCGGACGATTCCGGGGTCATAGATCCACCTCCGCTGGAAGGCAGGGTCTACACGGAAATTACGGCAACTTCAGAGGCTTATAAAGGGAACGGGACAAAGGAGAACCCTTACCGTTACTATATTTATCCCGCCCAAGGAAAAACCTCTGTCACCCTTGGACAGGATTATCTGGCCGCGGCTTTAGAACAACGCTCTTATGCAGTTTTCGATACAGTCGATGACCCGGCAAATCCCACTGCCATTATAAGCAGTTTTGAAATGGATTGGAATTATATCGCAACGGTCACAGACCGCCCTGTGGGCAAAGAACTTCCGGAGGTTTTGAAGGATCAGCCCATTTACAGTTATCTTGACGACGCCGTCCTCCCTTACAATATGGAGGAACTGGCCGGAATCCCCGCCGGTGACGGGACTTCCGAAAATCCTTACCGGATTCTCTGTACGCCCGATGCAAAGGTGGATATCACATTCCTCACTGCCGCTCTGGAAAGTCAATATGTATATATCCTGGAGGCAGTGGACAGTACCACATCTCCTGCCAGAATCCTTTCTTCCTGGACTGTAAACGATGTGGCTGCCGAAGACCCCGAAAGCCCGCCCATTGACGATCCAGGCATAGAAAGTCCTGGTATTGATATCCCTTCCGGCCCCACAAAGGAAGAGCTTGCCTCTCAGATTAAGGAGAAAGAAGATGCCCTGAAAACCCTCGCATTAAACAAACGGACGGCGGAGCTGGAGCTGAAGCACCTCCAGAAGCAGATGAATGATGGTGTAATCAAGAGTACTGTAGACGGCACTGTAAAATCTGTCCTGGACTCAGAAACTGCGAAACTGGAAGGTTCCCCCATCATCCGCGTCACAGGAGAAGAGGGTTTTTATATCACCGGTTCTGTGTCAGAGGCTGCTTTCGGTAAAATAGAAGAAGGAATGTCCATCACTGTAACTTCCTGGAATACGGGAATGAGCTATGACGCCGTTGTCACAAGCATAAGCTCCTCCCCTTCTTCCGCCAATTATTACACCAGCAATCCCAACATATCTTATTACCCTTTTACTGCGGTGATTAAAGGCGACGCGGAACTCTCCAACGGTGAAGGTGTGGACTTATCAATGGAAGGCATGTCGTCCTCCTCCTATAACCCTGACGCCATTTATCTTTCCCAGGCTTTTGTCCGGGAAGAAGGCACCCGTTACTATGTATACAAAAAAGGGGAAGATGACCGTCTCACAAAGCAGTATGTGGAAGTGGGAAAAATCGCTTACGGAAGCCTGGAAATCAAATCCGGCCTGGAGATGGAAGATGAAATCGCTTTCCCTTACGGGCGGGACGTGAAAGAAGGGGCAAAAACAGAATCTGCTGACACGCTTTATGATTACGGATATTAGGAGGTGGACTCATGCTTGAGAATATAAGACTGTCTTTTCAGGGAATCTGGGCCCACAAGCTCCGCTCCATCTTGACCATGTTGGGTATTATCATCGGTATTGGTTCCATTATCGCCATTGTCTCCACCATCAAGGGAACCAATGAGCAGATCAAACAAAATTTGGTGGGTTCTGGAAATAATGCAGTAAACATCCAGCTTTACCAGGGGGATTGGCCTTTTGAAATGGCTTATCAAAGCCCTCCCGACGGGGTTCCCGTCATAAGCAGCGAGGTTCTGGAGGAAGTCCAGGCACTTTCTGAAGTAACCACCGCTTCCCTCTATTACACCAGAAATGAATATGATGCCGTATTCAACGGCAGTCAAAGTTTAAACGGCGGAAATATCCTGGGTATTGACAAACATTACCTGGACGTGTACGGATACCAAATTACCATGGGCCGCGGCTTTACTGAAAAGGACTTTACCGGCAGCAGAAAAGTGGCTCTTCTGGACAAAATCGCCGCCTCCAACTTGTTCCAGGGAGAAGATTCCATCGGAAAGACCATTGAAATCAAGGGAGAACCCTTCACAGTCATCGGGCTGGTTGCCCAAAAAGCCGGTTTTGAACCAGTTATCAATTCCCTGGAAGATTATGAACGGTATGCCGCCAGCTATTCCAGCGGCATGGTTTGTGTGCCCGACAGTATCTGGCCTATTCTATACCGTTACGACGAACCGCAGAACCTGGTGGTTCAGGCTGTCACCACAGACGATATGACTGCTGCCGGGGAAAAATCCGCAGATATTTTAAACAGTTATCTGACAGTGTCTGATGAGACAATCCGCTATAAAGGACAGGATCTGCTGGAACAGGCAGCCAAGCTTCAGGAGCTTTCTGCTTCCACCAACCGCCAGCTGATCTGGATTGCCAGCATTTCCCTGCTGGTGGGCGGTATCGGTGTTATGAATATTATGCTGGTGTCGGTCACAGAGCGTACTCGTGAAATCGGCCTGAAAAAAGCCCTCGGAGCCAGAAAAACCCGTATCCTTGGACAGTTCCTGACGGAAGCCGCCGTGCTGACCGGCATGGGCGGCATCCTGGGAATCGGAGGAGGCATTGGGTTAGCATATGTGATCTCCAGCCTGTCCCAGGCCCCGGTGGCCATCAGTATTCCAGCCATCGTCATTGCCGTCGTGTTTTCCACTCTCATCGGAATCATTTTCGGGATTATCCCGTCGGTGAAAGCGGCGAATTTAAATCCCATCGACGCACTTAGACATGAATAAAAAGTCTTCCCGGCTTCCTACGCCGTGGCAAAACTACTCCCCCGGCCCGGAAACGGCTGCTAAATTTAAGAAGGTTCACTTCCTGCGCTGGTGTCGCGGATATTGAAATTCTAAATGTTCTGATTCTGGTTCAGAAACTCCCCGCAACCGGCTTATGACCCGCCGTCCATGGCGGCATAAGCCTTTTCCGGACGTCCTGTCCGGAAATTGCTGGAACGTTATACAGAGCATTAAGAATTTCTAATATCCCCTCCAATGCGCAGTGCGCGAAACCTTCTTAAATTTAGCAGCCGCCCCGGGCCGGGGGAGTATACTTTTTTCCACACCGTCAGGAATCCTACAGTTCATCTTTTACATAACCCGCAATATTGTAAGCATGGTCTGAAATCCGTTCCAGATTCCCAATGATATCCAAAAATATCACTCCGCTCTCGGGAAGGCACTCATATCTTGCCAGCCTGGCGACGTGCTTATCCCTCAGTTCCTCTTCCGTACTGTCCACCAGATCTTCAAACCGGATCACTTCCCGGATATTCTCCGTGTCTTCATGCTTTCTGGCTAAAACCGCATGTTCCACCGCGCCGACAGCATAGGAATAAATCAACTCCAAATCTTCCTGCCCCATGGGAGAAAACCGAATCCCCCTCTGGATTTTACTCTCCGCCAGCTCTGCAATATTTTCCGCATGATCTCCGATCCGCTCCAAGTCACTCACCGTATAGAGCAGATTTTTCACCTGCTCCGACTGTCTCTCCATCAGAGAAAGGTTACTGACCTTCACCAAGTACCCAGTCAGAGAATTCTCCATAAAATTGATGGTCTTTTCCTGTTCCAATATCTTCTCCGCCGCTTCCCCGCTGCCATCAATCACAGCCTGAATCCCCAGTTTTACAGTGTCAAGAGCCAGCATCCCCATACGGACCACCTCCCGCTTAGCCGTTTCAATGGCAAAGGAAGGATTCTCCAGGATACGGTCATCCAGATGAGACAAGATTTCCTGTTCTTTTGTCTCTTCCGCCTTCACCTTTTTGTCCCGGACAATTTTTTCTGAAAGTGATACCAGTTTCCCTGCAAACGGAAATAAAAGGATGGTATTACTTACATTAAATACTGTATGAAAAATAGAAATCTGCGTACTGGAAACAGGCAACGCCGCCCATCCCCGATTCACCTGGAACAAAAAGAACATCACTGTACCGGCAAATACCGCCCCGATCATATTGAATAAAAGATGGATGGCTGCCGCCCTCCTGGCTGTCCGGTGGGCGCCTGCTCCCGCCAGAAGCGCTGTCACACAAGTACCGATATTTTGGCCCAGGGTAATGTAAACCGCGCAGTTCCAGGTGACAACGCCGTTCATGGCAAGTGTCTGTAAAATCCCCACCGATGCCGAAGAACTTTGGATCACCGCTGTGACCACTATCCCGGCCAGAATCCCAAAGATGGGATTTTTCCCCAGAATGGAAAAAGCTTCCGCAAACACAGGGGCATCCCGATACGGCTTAACCGCCCCGGACATAAAACTTAATCCCACGAACAAAAGGCCAAAGCCCACCAAAATGCTTCCAGCCTCCTGTTTCTTTTCCTTTTTTGCAAACAACAGGAAAAAAGCCCCAATCCCAATCAATACAGGGGCAAAAAACTCTGGCTTCATGGCCTCTCCCCATTCACTCATGGAGACAATCCAGGCTGTCACCGTTGTCCCGATATTGGCGCCCATGATCACGCCCACTGCCTGGGACAAAGATAAAATCCCCGCATTGACAAAGCCAACCACCATCACTGTAGTGGCGGAGCTGCTCTGTATGATTGCCGTAATCACCGCTCCCAAAAGAATCCCCAGGATACGGCTGTCCGTCATATAGCCCAACATCCGTTTCATACGGCCCCCAGCTGCCTTCTGAAGGCCGTCCGCCATAATGTTCATCCCATACAGAAACATTCCCAGGCCGCCGATAAATTCAAACAGCAGTTTTACATCATTCAGTGTCATTGATTTCTCCTCTTGTCACACGATTTCCACTTATAGCATTTCCGCCACGCATAGTTTCTATCAGGAAAAATCTCTTCTTCTGTAAAATTTATGTAAAACTGCCGCCTGGTTATTCTACGCTTTTCAAAGATTCTACCATGTCAATCTGCCTCAGCTTATAGAACATGGCCACATTAACCAGCACTGCAAAAAGCGCTGTCAGCCCTGCCCCCCACAAATAGCTCACCGGATGTACCACCCGGCCAAACATGATGAGATCCACCTCCGCAGTCTCAATAACAAACTGGTGAAGGATATTTCCAATGAAGACTCCCGCCACAATGCCGATTCCTGTTAAGAGAATATTTTCCCGGTAAACATACATGGCCAGTTCCATATCGTAAAAACCCAAAAGCCGGATGGTGGCCAGCTCCCGCCGCCGCTCCGTGATATTAATGTTATTCAGATTGTAAAGTACCACAAATGCCAAAAGCCCTGCCGAAATAATCAGCACCCATACAACCGTATCCAGGCTCCCAAGCATGTCCAGGATGGTCTGGTTCATATCGGAAACCAGCGCAACTCCGGCCGCTGCATCATATTTCAAAAGCTGTCCGGCAAGCTCCCGCTCCTTTTCTTCCCCATTTTCTCTGAGTCTCACATATTCCGTATTATATTCTGGCTCCCTACCAAAAATTTCCCGGTAATAAACAGGGGACAGATACACGTAATGATATACATAATTTTCCGTAATATGAGACACCTTCACGGAAACGCTTTTTGTATCGCTTTCTTTCAAAACCAAACTGTCCCCTTCTTTGATTCCCAGAGTTTTTGCCAGTTTTTCATTGATGACAGCTCCCCGGTCATCCAGAGTATACTCCTCTTTCGTTTTCCGATCCCGCAGCAAAAAGAACTCCGGGAAGCAGTTCATATCCTCCGGCACCACCACATTAACCTCCTTGGTGATGTTTCCCGCCTGGCCATCCATGGTTTCTGTACAAACTGTCAGATATCCTTCCACATCTTCATCTTTCTCCAGAGCCTCGCAGAGTTCCGCGCGTTCTTCCCCGCTGCTTTCCTTTTCAATGCCTACCGTGACGTCGTAATTCCACAGTACCCCGTACTGCGCGTCGGACACGGCATAAATGGAATCCCTCAGGCCGAATCCCACAATCAGAAGCGCCATGCAGGCCCCGATTCCAAACACAGTCATTAAAAGACGTTTTTTATAACGGAACAGATTCCGAAGCGTGGATTTTTGGCTGAAATTTAAACGCCTCCACAAAGGCCGGATTTTCTCAAGTAAAATTTTCTTGCCCTTTAACGGCGCCGCCGGGCGCATAAGCTGGGACGGCTGGGCAAGGGTTTCCTTATAGCAAGCGGCAAGAGTGGCTCCCACAGTACAAAAAAGGGCGATGGCCGTAGCTGCCAGGGCATGTCCCCAATTATATGGAATCTTGACAATATTTAAGTTTTCATACAGGATCTTATAAGCAGTGATAATCACCCAGGGAAGCACCTTTTCCCCAATAAGGAATCCCAGCACACTTCCGGCCAGCGTGGCGGAAAGGGCGTAAAAAACATATTTGGAGGCAATAGATAAGGTTCCATAGCCCAAAGCTTTCATCGTTCCGATCTCCGTCCGCTTCTCTTCTACCATTCTGGTCATGGTAGTCAGGCTCACGAGGGCCGCCACCAGAAAAAATATCACCGGGAACACCCTGCCAATGGCCCTGATCCTGTCGGTATCATTGTCGAACTCCACATAAGACTGGACAGAATCCCGCCCCAGGACATACCACTCCGGTTCTTCCAGCCCATCCACCTCTTCCCTGGCCTCCTCAAGCTCTTCCTTTGCTTCGGCGATGGCGGTATCTGCCTCCTCCCTGGCTTCCTCATATGCCTCTTTCGCATCAGAAAGTTCTCTTTCTCCATCAGCCAGCTCTTCTTTTGCCGCCGCAAGGGCCGCCTCTCCGTCAGCCACTTCTCGTCTGCCGCTTACAAGCTCTGCTTCCCCGTCAGAAATTTTCCTCCTGGCTTTGGCAAGTTCTGCCTCTGCTGCCGAAAGTTCTGCCTGGCCTGTACGGAGGGCGTCTTCCCCCGCGGCAAGTCCCCTTTCAAACTCCGAAAGCCCCTCTCTCCCGCTCAAAAGGACAGCCTCCCCCCGCAAAAGTTCCGCCTCTGCCGCCTCTAAGGTTTCTTCTGCCTGCAAAAGCCCATTTTCTTTTTCTGAAAGCTCTATACAAGCCTGTTCATATTCTGCCTGTCCGGCTTTCCAAAGTTCTTCTCCCCCGGAGATCTCTTCCAGTCTTTTTTCCAGCTCCCCCCTGGCCGCCGCAAGGGCCGCCATCCCCTGGACATACTGGGGATTATCTTCCGGGTTCAGGCCGGCTGCAATCAGAGAGTCTGCAAGCTGCGCCAGAGAAGCGTCTTGCATATCCAGAGTTTCTTTTGCTGCCTCTGCCTGCGCTTTTCCATTTTCTAGCTCTTCTTTCTGCCGGGAAAGTTCTTCTCCCGCCAGGGAAAGCTGCTCTTTTGCCGCCTCCAGGGCAGCTCTGCCGTTTTCAGCCTCTGCCTTTCCTGCTTCATGCCCTCTTCTGGCCTCTGCCAGGGCCTCTTCCGCCGCCGAAAGCTCTTTCTGTTTTTCAGAAAATTGTTCTTTTGCTTCGGCAAGCGCTTTCTCACTGTCAGAAAGCCTCTCTTTCCCCTCCAGGAATTCCTGCTCTCCCTCAGACAATTCCCGTTTTCCCTCTGCAAGCTCCCATTCTCCGTCGGAAATCTTCTGTTTTGCGTCGGCAAGCTTCTCTTCGTTTTCCCGGATCTCCCGGCGTCCGTCGGAAAGCTCTGCCTCCCCGTCGGAAATCTTCTGCCACGCGTCCCGAAGCTCCTCCTCTGCCTCCAGTTCCTTTTGGTCAAGCTCCTCTCTGGCTTCAGAAAGCTCTGCCCAGGCTTCAGACTGTATATCAGCCAGCCGGATTTCACAACGCCCTTTTGCAATGGCTTCCACACGGTTCTGAAGCTTTTCCACTCCTTCTTTATATTCCTCACCGGCGGTGACAAATCCTTTTAAGCCATCAGACACTGCATAAATCTGAGTATATGCCTCCAGGGCAAAGTCCTCTGCCGGTATTACCACAAAGCCTTTGATATCGCCATTTCCAATATTGGCCGTCCCCTTATTAAAATTCAGGTAATAGGGGCTGGTTCCAATCCCCACGATGGTATAAGCATCCCTTTTCAGGGTATCGGAAAGAGGGTCTTCCGTACCGGACGATACCATAATAGTGTCTCCCAGGGCATAATCTTCCGTCATAAGGAGCTGCTCGTCAATCAGGCATTCCCCCGGATTTTCCGGAAGCTTCCCCTGCTTCACAGTGAGTTTATTGACTTCTTCTGTCAAAGAAACCACATGGAGCACCAACTCGTTTTCCTCCAGGGAGCAAAGCACATCAACGGAATACTCCCCTTCCGCTGCAGTGATTCCCTCTATCTCCCGGATACTATCCAAGTCTGCATCCGTAAGACCCATGGTGGAAATCACACGGATATCCATAAAATCAGCCTCATCCGCCAAGGCATCCACCGAAAGCAGCATATCCGGTTCCGCCGCCCGAATACCTGAAAAAAACGCCACCCCCAAAGCCACAATAAACAAGATCGAGAGATAACGGTTTAAGCTTTTCTTTATTTCCACAAAAAAATCTTTGCGCTGCGCTTTTTTCATTCTGCCTCATCCCCTGCCTATTAATCTTAAATTCTACCACTCAATTTCTTCCACAGGAACCGGCTTCTCATTGACTTTCATGGAAGACACCTTCCCGTTTTTAATTTTAAATACCCTGTCCGCCATGGGCGCAAGGGCCGAATTGTGGGTAATGACCACCACTGTCATGCCTTTTTTTCTGCATGTATCCTGCAAAAGCTTAAGGATGGCTTTTCCCGTCTGGTAGTCAAGGGCTCCCGTCGGCTCATCACACAATAGCAGCTTTGGATTTTTAGCCAAGGCCCTGGCAATGGACACCCTCTGCTGTTCACCGCCGGAAAGCTGAGACGGAAAATTGCCTATCCTGTCTCCCAGCCCCACGTCTTTAAGGATTTCTTCCGCATCCAGATGGTCTTTACAAATCTGAAGGGCCAGCTCCACATTCTCAAGGGCTGTCAGGTTCTGTACCAGATTATAAAACTGGAAAACGAAACCAATATCTTCCCTGCGGTATTTTGTCATCCGACGGTTGTCAAATTTTGATATATCTGTACCGTCCACCAGCACCTGCCCGCCCGAAACACGATCCATGCCACCCAAAATATTGAGAACCGTCGTCTTTCCCGCCCCGCTGGGGCCGACAATAACCACAAACTCTCCCTTCTCTATGGAAAAGCTCATATTATCCACTGCCTTAATGACAACTTCTCCTGTCCCGTATGTTTTCTTCACTTCCCTTAATTCCACAAACGCCGCCATGGGATATCTCCTCCGTCTCTTTTGCCCGTACCATGAACCTGCCATTTTTCATTCCATCCCGTTGCCATGAATCTTACACAGCAGGATTTTTTTATTTATCAGTCCCAGATTCCCCTTACGATTTTCTCAATGGCTTTTGCCGCCCCGTCTTCCCAGCAAGTATCTGTTTTATAGCGGGCCATATCCTTCAGGCAGCCCTCCCCATTGCCCATGGCAACGCTGCAGCCTGCAAATTCAAACATGGAAATATCATTGATACTGTCACCAACCACCGCTGTTTCTTCCGCCCTGATGCCAAGCTTCCCGCACAGTACAAAAAGGCCGTGGCCCTTGGAAGCTGTCCGGCTGTTTAACTCCACATTATCCGGGCCGGAAGCCGATACTGCCATGGGAAACTCTGAGGTAATCCGCGCTGTCATCTCTACCTTCCTTTGTGGCTCAAACAACACGGCAAAAATCTTTTCCACATCCCTTTTTTGTTCTGCCACATAATCTGCCAGGTTTTCCACACTACCCCTTGTAAAATAATCGGTATTTCCGTATCTGGCTATGATCCGCGGATCTGCCGTCTTTAAATTGATGCTGCTCCCATTCATATGGACAGAGGGCTGTGTCCCGTATTCTTCTATGATGTGAAGCACCTCCACGGCCTGTTTCCACGGTATCAAATCTGTATAAATGCTGTTTAGGCCCCTGCTGTCCAGGATATTGGCTCCATTGGAAGTCAGGAAGAAAGAGAGGCCCGGAATCCCCCTTACTACTTCCGGGATATCCATATAAGAACGGCCCGTAGCCGGAACCACAAAAATACCGGATTCAAGGGCCGCGCATATGGCTTCCCGGGTCCGCTTTGTCACCTCTTTATGGCCCCTCAATATGGTTCCGTCTAAATCGAGAGCAATCAGTTTCACAGCCATACTATCCACCCCCTTTTGTCTTTCTGTTACCATCATAACATAGCTTTTATTCAAATTCAATTTCCCGGGGAGCTTTTTGCCGGGACTCAAAACATCAATAAAAGTTCAAGATCCCCCTGCTTCTTGACAGTCACCCTGCAATATTGTACAATCAATTCCATATAATAATTTTTTAGGAGAGTGATATTTTTTGGACCCAAGTGACGTCATACAGATTGTCAGCCTCATTACTTTATTGTTTTTGTCGGCATTTTTTTCTTCTGCGGAAACAGCGCTTTTAACCATCAGCCAGGTACGCATCCGTACCCTCATCGAAGAGGGGAATAAACGGGCAGTCGCCCTGGAGCGGGTGATCAGCAACAAAGGCAAAATGTTAAGCGCCATTTTAATCGGAAATAATGTGGTAAATTTAAGCGCTTCCTCCCTGATTACCTCCCTGGTCATCAAGAAGTTCGGCAGCGCTTATGTAGGGATTGCCACCGGTGTTATTACCCTGCTGATTTTGATTTTTGGTGAAATCTCCCCGAAAACCATGGCCACTTTAAAAGCTGAATCTGTGGCCCTCAGGATTGCCGGCATTATTTCTGCCTTGATGAAGATTCTGACGCCGGTTATTTTTATTGTCAATCTGCTGGCCAGAGGGTTCCTGCGTCTCATGAGAGTGGATCCTGACGCAAAGACCGACACCATTACAGAGCGGGAACTTCGTACCATTGTGGATGTCAGCCATGAAGAGGGCGTCATCGAGAGCGAAGAGCGGAAAATGATCAACAATGTGGTGGATTTTGGGGATGCACAAGCCAAGGACATCATGGTTCCCCGTATTGATATGGTATTCGCCCGTGAAGACGCTTCCTACGATGAACTTCTGGAAATTTACCGGGAAAGCATGTTTACCCGTATTCCAGTCTACCGCGATACCACTGACAATGTAGTCGGTATTATTAATATGAAGGATTTGTTGTTTTATAAAGATGAAATTCCTTTTCGGCTTCAAAATTATCTGCGGGAAGCCTACTTTACTTATGAATTTAAAAAGACCTCGGAGCTTTTCATGGATATGCGCCAGAATTCCGTAAGTCTCGCCATCGTACTGGATGAGTACGGCGCCACTGCCGGGCTTGTAACCCTGGAAGATCTGTTGGAAGAAATCGTGGGCGAAATCCGGGATGAATATGACGCAGATGAATTGAAGAGCCTTCAGAAGATCAGCGACCTGGAATACCGGGTGGAAGGTTCCATGAAACTGGATGACATCAATGATGCCCTGGAGCTTTCCCTTTCCTCAGAAAACTATGATTCTGTGGGCGGCCTTATCATCGGTGAATTGGATCACCTTCCCGTTGCCAGTGAAAGTATTACCAGCCAGAATATCCGCTTTGTGGTGGAATCCATGGACAAAAACAGGATTGAATGGGTGAAACTCTATCTGCCCGAACCGGAAGAAGAAACGGAAGAAAAAAACGAAATCTGATATTTATGTCTGCCCGGCCCTCTGCCTACCTTCACTTTCGTCCACGTTGATTTTTGGGTTTTGTTTCGCCGCCTTTTACCGCCAGCCGCCGCTTCCATAAAAGCCGGTCAACGGGACTGGCGCCGCTAGTCTCACAAAACCTGCAAAATCTGCCTATCGGACGAGCGCGAAAGCAGGCAGAGGGCCGGGCATATATAAATCCAGATACCTCGTAAAAGCCCCGGCCTTCCGGCTGCCCAAGGATACAAAGGTTTCTCTTCCTGTGCATTGCGGTAAAAATTTAGAAGTTCTTAATGTTCTGTGAAATATCCAGCAATTTTCGGACAGGACGTCCGAAAAAGGCTTACGACGCCATGGACGGCGGATCGTAAGCCGGTTGCGGGGAGTTTGTTTCACCCCATCAGAACATTTAGAACTTCAATTTTTACGGCACGAGCACAGAGAGCGAACCTTTTTGTATCCTTGGGTAGCCCAGAAGGCCGGGGCTTTTGTCTCTGATATTATTTCGATTTCACCAGAATCCCGTCTTTTTCCAGTCCCTCGTTCCGTTTCGCTTTCATGACACAGTAGATAAAGTCTGAAATATAATAGACAGCTCCTGCGATCACAAATATTTTTCCCACAGTCATGCTGTAGCTGTCCGACAGCCGGGAAATCCATTTGTGGACAAAGGCAAACAGGCAGATGGCATAAAGCCCCCAGGCCAAGGTACTTTCCAGACAGAGGATCCCCTGGTAATTGAAAGGCTTATCTTTATAATCCCACCACACGGCCCCAAAGATCCGTATCATCACTTTTGCCACCAGAAATTCCAACACCGTAGCCGATATGCACCCCAACACGTACAATAACGGCCAGTTATGGGCGATGGGCTGGAACAGAAAATAGGCTCCCAAAAAGCCCACCCCGTAAATGGGGCAGATGGGGCCGCGGACAAAACCGCGGTTGGTCAGCTTTTTATTGCAAAAAGACATGTAAATGGATTCCAAAAGCCACCCCAACATACTGTACAGCAGAAACCAGTTTACAAAATGGTAAAAATCCGTTGAAAATATCTTTGCACTCCACATATCGTTCCCCTTATTTTCTCTTATGCCACAACTTAAACTCTCATGCCAGCAACTCTAAAAGGATTTTATTGACCATGGCCGGATCCGCCTTGCCTTTCATGGCTTTCATGGTCTGACCCACCAAAAATCCCATAGCTTTTTTCTTTCCATTTTTATAATCAGACACAGACTGAGGGTTGTTTTTTACAATCTCTTCAATGGTTGCCCGCAAGGCCCCCTCATCCTGTACCATCACAAGGCCCTTTTCCTCCACATAGGAAACCGGATCCATGTCTTCCTGAAACAGAACCTCAAACACCTCTTTGGCCACTGTCCGGTTGATCTTTCCCTGCTCCACCAGCCCGATGAGAGCCGCCAGGTGGGCCGGGCTGAAACGGATATCGCCGGCCCCCATATCCGCATCTTTTAGAAGCCTCATGGTTTCCACCATCAGCCAGTTGGACACCTCTTTGGGCCTGCAGCCCAGGGCGATGGTTTCCTCAAAAATATCTGCCAGCTTCTTTTCTGAGGTCAGAATATCAATATCGTACTCAGGAATCCCATACTCCTCTTTATAGCGGATTCTCTTTTCATCACGAAGCTCCGGCTGCCGCCGCCTGATTTTTTCCAGCCATTCATCATCAATGATGACCGGCGCCAGATCCGGCTCCGGGAAATATCGGTAATCCTGGGCGTCCTCCTTGGAACGCATGGCATAGGAACATTCCTTATTGTCGTCCCACCGCCTCGTTTCCTGAATCACCTGGCCGCCGTCCTCCAGAATATCAATCTGGCGGTTTTTCTCTCCTTCAATGGCTCTGGCAATGGCCCGGAAAGAATTTAAGTTTTTCATCTCTGTCCTGGTCCCGAAAGTCTTACTTCCCACTTCCCGAACCGACAGGTTTACATCCGCCCTCATGGAACCTTCCTGAAGTTTACAGTCGGAAGCCCCCAGATACTGGATGATCAGCCGCAGCTTATCCAGATAAGCAATTACTTCTTCCGCAGATCGCATATCCGGTTCTGAGACAATCTCAATAAGGGGTACGCCGCTCCTATTAAAATCCACCAAGGTACAATCTTCCCATTCGTCATGAATCAGCTTGCCCGCATCCTCCTCCATGTGGATTTCATGGATTCTGACGGTTTTCTTTCCTGCCTCCGTCTCAATTTCAACACCGCCGTCCCGGCAAATGGGCAGGTAAAGCTGGGAAATTTGGTAATTCTGCGGATTATCAGGATAAAAATAGTTCTTCCTGTCAAATTTACAATTTTGTGTAATGGTGCAATTTGTGGCAAGTCCCACTGCCGCCGCATATTCCACCACCTGCCTGTTGAGGACAGGAAGGGAACCAGGCATCCCGGTACATACCGGACAAGTATGGGTATTTGGCTCCCCGCCAAACTGAGTGCTGCATGAACAGAAAATCTTTGTCTTTGTGGCCAGCTCCACATGAACCTCCAAACCGATGACTGTCTCATACTGTCTGCTCATTGTTCAGAACCTCCTTTCTGTACCATGGCGCATCTCTCATAAGCCCTGGTCTGTTCGTAAGCGTAAGCTACGCGGAACAGCTTTTTCTCCTGAAAGCAATCCCCGATCAGCTGCATACCGATGGGCAAACCGCCTTTATCCAGGCCGCAAGGTACGCTGATTCCAGGCAGCCCCGCCAGATTCACAGATATGGTATAAATATCACCCAGATACATTTTGATCGGGTCACTTAAGCTTTCTCCAAGCTTCGGCGCCGTGGTGGGCGCCACCGGCCCGAGAATCAAATCATATTTTGCAAATGCCTTGTCAAAAGCCTGTTTGATCAGGGCTTTTGTCCGAAGGGCTTTTAAATAATAAGCATCATAATAGCCGCTGCTGAGAACAAAGGATCCCAGCATAATCCGCCGCTTCACCTCTGCCCCGAACCCTTCGGAGCGCGTCTTTTTATACATCTGGTGAAGCCCTGCAAAATCTTCGCTCCGGTATGCGTACTTCACACCATCAAACCGTGCCAGATTGGAACTGGCCTCCGCGGAAGCGATAACATAATACGCAGGAATGGCATATTCTACCAGGCTTAAATCAAACTCCTCCAGAATAGCCCCTTTTTCCTCCAGGATCGCCGCCGCCTTCATGACAGCCTCCCTCACTTCATCGTCCAGTCCCTTTCCAAAATAATCCCTGGGGATTCCGATTTTCATCCCCTTCACATCATCAACCAGCGCTTCTGTAAACCCATAAGATTCCCGCGCCACGCTGGTGCTGTCTTTTCGGTCATGAGAAGCAATGGCCTCCAGGATCACGGCACAGTCGGTCACGTCTTTCGCCACCGGTCCGATCTGGTCCAATGAGGAGCCATATGCAATCAGCCCATAGCGGGACACAGTCCCATAAGTAGGCTTAATGCCCGTCACGCCGCAAAAGGAGCTGGGCTGGCGGATGGAACCGCCTGTATCAGACCCCAGCGAATACGAACACTCTTCCGCTGCCACGGAGGCACAGGAACCGCCGGAGGAGCCGCCGGGTACATGTTCCCTATTCCAGGGGTTTCTTGTCACACCAAAATAGGAAGTTTCTGTGGTGCTCCCCATGGCAAACTCATCCATATTTGTCTTCCCCACGATAACGGCCCCGGCGTTTTCCAGGTTTAAAACTGCCTCCGCCGTATAGGTGGGTTTAAAATTCCCAAGTATCTTAGAACTGCAGGTGGTTAAAATCCCTTTTGTACACATATTATCCTTGATGGCCACCGGCACTCCTGCCAAAGGGCTGCCTATCTCCCCGGCCAGAAGCTGCTTTTGCACTTTTTCCGCCCTGGCAAGCACTGCTTCCTCATCCACCACCGTCACAAAGCTGTGGACATCCGCCTCCCTTGCCCTGATGGCAGCCAGCGAACTCTCCGCCGCTTCTTTCACGGAAACCTCACCGGATTTTATCTTTTTTCCCAGCTCTACGGCTGTCAGACTCATCAAATTCACAGTATTCCCTCCTTTAGCCCTGTCGGCCTGGTCAGGCCCCTTTGCAGATTTATTCCACTGTCTTCGGCACCTTGTAGCAGCCGTCTTTCCGGTCGGGGGCATTTTCCAGCATGTTTTCCCTGTCATTCCCGTTTTCTACGATATCTTCCCTGAATACATTGTGTACCGGAAACACATGGGACATGGGTTCCACCCCCTCCGTATCCAGCCCATTCAGCATGTCAATATAATCCAGCATATTGGCCATATCTTCTTTTGCCCGCGCTTTCTCTTCCACAGACAGATCAAGCTTGGCCAGGATACCCACATAATCAATGGTTTCGTCTGAAATCACGTTCTTTGCCATATCTGCTCCTTTCCTGATTACAGGACAATTTTCTATCAAAATCCAGGTACGGGAAGCCTGTGAAATTAAGAAACCCCGGAACATACGCACGCGTATATTCCGGGATGAATCCGCTTTTCGTTCCAGAACCTGCAGTTTCCTTCTAAATCTCATTTCTTTTCCCCGGAAACCGTATTTATCGTATCATAGTTTTCAGGGGTTGACAAGGGGAAATCAAAAGCTTTACCCGCGGATGTCTTCATCACCAGGCCCATTTTCATCAGACACTGGCTTTTCACCATTCAGTGTCTCGCCTGCCGCTTCGTCTGCAGTTTCCTCCAAGGACTCATCTGTGGCTTCCTCTTCCTCGTCATCGGCAGGATTATAGTACACAGACGCCCTGGACGCCACAGAGGGCTGGCTGACGTCCGGCTTCGTAAGCAAGCCGCCAAGCAGGCCGCCCTTCACAGGCTCTTCCGGCTCCTCTCCCCGTTCCGCCATCTCTGCCGCCAGCTTTTCTGCCTCTTCCTGATCCTTGGCTTTCAGCATATTCCGAAGCCGCCAGCTGGAAATCAGAATCCATATGGCCGCTACCACAAAAATCACAACAAACGCAATACTGATCACCGTATCGCGGCCTGGCTTCACCCTGCCGTCAATCAGTTCCTTTGCCGTCATATAAGCTGTATAAAGGAGATAGACGCCAGCCACTCCATAAAGCCCCATGATCATCCTGTCGTTGCGCTCTCTCTTTTTCGCGCCGAACATCCCGCGCCGCTCTTCTTTTTCTTCCCCGGACTCCGGCGCCGAAGCAGTTTCTTCTGTTTCCGCGTTTAACAGTTCACTTCTGTCTTCCGTTTTCTTTTCTTCCAAGTTTTTTACCGCCTTCCCGGCACATGTGCCTTTTTCATTCTATCATTAACCGGCAGGAAAAGGCAACGGTTTTATTATTTTTTCACAGAATCAGAAGTTCCTGCCTCCTCTACCTTATGTTTCAGCGCCGCTATGTAACGCTTAAGCCAGGCCGGCACCGGGGCGCCCATGCGCCCCGCGTTCTCGATCACCGACAGCATTTCGTTGAGCAGATACCAGACCGTAACCATCAGGCCAAATATCGCCGTTCCCGGTATTTTTTGTCCCAAAGCTGCCGCCACGCTTACAATCACGTAATCAGCCGTCATGGCCACGGCAATTACGCACAGATAGCCCACTTTTTTGATGATTCCCCTGACGCCTTTTTTGCTGTCCCATCCACAGGCGGAATCCTCTGGATGATCTACTGCTTCCGCCATTCCCGCCATCATTCCGGTGATATAATCTACCGCCATCATGCCCGTTAAGAGAATAAGCGCCGGAAACAGAAGTCCAAGCTTTGCACTGATGTAAGCCAGCACACCAGATAGAAATACCTGAATCATTTCTATATATTTCATCTTTTACTCCTCTCGTTTTCTTTATAAAAGTGGTGAAACACTTACAGATACAAGTATTTCTACCGTCAGTTAATACCTGATTTTTCTCAACATGTGTTCCAGCGTCTTTTTGACCGTCGAGTCGATCTGCCTCTGGATACTGTCCACATTATTGCGGTCGACATTCCCATTGATAATAACTTCATTGTTATTCACGATATTAATATCATTATTCACAGGTTTAGAATCCATCAGGTGATAATGGGACACAGGAACCAGCTGGCCCAGACGGGGCGGGTTCATAAGGGGGCGGATCCCCGTCTGTCCTCCTAGAAGGGGCGCGTCAATTTCAGCCAGAACCTGGGCCAGGGTGGCGACACTGCCCGCCGTGTCTTTATCCAACACCATTTCCCCCTCTTTGGCGGCAATCATGGTATCCTCCCCGACAGCCTCGGCGATATGGTTAAGAGGATTCTTCTTATCTTTCGTTACAATCCCGCCTTTTGCATATTTGGAAACCGTATATTTGGGCCCCACCAGACCTGCCATTCCTACGGCTCCGGGAGGTACAAGTCTTATCGATTTATTTGTGCTTGTAGGGGTGCCGGTAGGAACCCCTACAAGCATCCCTCCAATGGCCCCGGCCGCTTCATTGGCCGCATCGCGGATGGAATACAGGGACGACACAATCCCGGAAGTGTTGTAGCTGGAGGTTAACACACTGCCAAGCATAGTTCCAAGGCTCTGGGCATAGCCGTAATCCACAGAGAGGGCGTTTGAGACATTGTTGACCTGGGCCACAAGCCCGCCGGAGCTTAACCCAAAGGTATTAATCAGGGACCATGCCATGTTGTCGGCCTTGTCCTGTACCCCGTAGATCCCATTTTCTATGGCCTGGAGCTGCGTCACGAAGATGCTGCCCTGGGAACCCAGGGAAACCACGTACCGCCCCATGGCGTCCTGGCCGACGCGCCAGGGTTCCGTGATGCTTTCCTCCAGCTTCATGCCATACAAAAGCCCCAATTCCTGCAGCGAGGCATAAACGGAAGAGTGGCTGTCAATCACTTCCTGAAGGTAGTGGGATATGGCTGCCCCCTCATCCTCCAGGGATTTGCGGAGGGCCTCCTTTTTCCCTTCCTGGGCTTCCCCATAGGCTTCGGCCTCCTTATCCAGGGCCTCCATCTGAAGTTCATAGTTATGTTCCGCGTACCATTCCTCCAGTTCCGCCTGGGCATCCAAAAGGTCGCCCTTCAGCTGCTTCCTCCGCGCGCCTGACTCTAAGTCGTCCGCGTTGCCAAGAGCCGCCAGCTGCCGCTGGACCGCAAAAACGGCCTCCTGCTTTTTTGCGGCCTCTTTCTGGAAATCCGCCTCCTCCTTATCCCGCTCCAGTGCCTCCCTCTTCTTATCGATTAAGGACTGGTAGGCATCCGTCTCCCTGTCGATGGCGTCGCATACTTCGTCGATTCCGCCCCTGATTAAATCGAGAATGGCGTCCTTGGAATCCTTCATGGCGGCCGCCTGTTCATTCTGGGCGGAAATCAGCTCCATCAGCTGCTGCCGGTATTCCGTCTCCGACAGCAGCCCCTCCTGGTAGGATGTCTGCAATTCCTTCATCCGGTTATTGTATAAACCAATCTTTTCAGAGGCCAGTTCATACTGCTGCCCCAGGAGCCCCATCTGTGCCAGCGCTTCTTTTGTAAAGGAAAGTTCCGTGGCGCCGTCTGTGACCGCGTCGCGTTCCAACAAGCCGATGTAATGGGAGAGGGAGCTTTCTACCCCGTCAAGGGCTTCCTGGATTTCCTCAAACTCTTTTACCTTCAGTTCCAGTTTGGCATTGACGAACCCTTCGATGTCGGAGCTGCATTTGATAATTTCCGAATCCACATCGGCGATGACGTCCCTCATTTCCTGCCATTCGTCGGAACCCAGGTCAACCTTGCCGCCGGATAAAGCTTCCCGCAGCCTTTGGTTGAGGGTATCGAATTCCTCCTCCAGCAGTTTTTTCCGTTCCCTGGTCTGGGAGATCAGGCTGTCGTAGAACCCGGAGCCGGTTTTATTCCCGTAAGCTTCTTCCAGATCCATGACGGACTGGATTTTATCCCGGTAGTCGTCCGTGATGCCGGTTAATTTCTCATAGTCTTCCGCGATGTGTTTGAACTTGTCCACCTGGAGCTTCCTTATGGTGGCCTCCAGTTTTGCAGCCTGGCCCTCAAGGTCGCCCATCTTTTCGGCCAGCTTCCGGTAATTCTGGATGGCTTCTACCAGACCGTCGTTACCGTCCCCAATGAAGTCGGTGATACCGAAAGCGCCGTCCTGCGCCGCCTGGCGGAACTGCCCCGGGATTTTTGCAAGCTCCTCCTGTGCCATTTTGGAATACATGGAAATCCCCTGGCGCAGGTCGCTTTGTTTTACGGAATACATGGACTCCAGGGTGTCCGCCAGATGGTTCTTTGCCTTGGAGCCGGTGAGGTTATTAAGGTGTGTCTGGGCCAGTTCAATGGCTTCATCCAGTTCCTTTATGCGGGTTTCAAACCAGTCGATTTCCTTGGTGGAGGGTTTGGAAGCGGAAGAGGGACCCTTGCCAGATGATTTTGAACCGCTGCCGGGCCTACCGCCCTTCATGGACACGCTCCCAATCGCTACCTTGGAGAACAAGGTATTGATCTTTGAGATATCCGCGGTTGCCTTTCCCATGGCAGCGTCCATGTTTGCCTGTGACAACGTCCCTGCGGCGACGGCGTCCTGCATTTTTGCCCTGGCGCTCTCCAAAGCCTTTTCTGCGACTTGCTCATAAGATTCCGCAAGGGCATAGTTGGTTGACCTTAAATACTCATTGGCTTCGGCGTCAGTCTGGACTTTTGATACATTGTCGACGACATTATTCAGGGCCTGTATCCGCATATCGTTCAGGCGGGCATTTGTCAGGGCCTGTAAGGACGCTTCATTCAGGGATAAATTCCCCTGTTCGTCCACAAGGTAGTCCAGCCAGTGATCCCCAAGCCCGATGATTGACTGGAGGGTATCTATGGACAAAGAACCGCTTTCCTTGTATTCCTCAATGGCGGCGGAGAGTGTCTGGTAGGCGTTCTGGACAGTGTCGATGGATTCTGAGAGTTTGCCAAGGCCGGTCAAGTTATTTTCCGCATCTTTCAAGGAGAAGAGATCCGATAACGGGATGGGGCTGTCCCCTGCAGTTGCTTTCTTTTTGGCTTCTGTAAAGGCCTCCATCGCTTCCGTGGCATCCTCCATTCCTTCGGTGGCTTTTTTCCATAAAACCCAGTCCTCTTCGGTTAGGACATTTTGCTCCCAGAAATCATCAAGATCCTCCCCCACCGTATTATTGACTTCAATCCCCATACTGTCATGGTAAGAGCCCCCCAGTTGGCGTTTCGCCTCTTTTAGCGCTTCATTATATCCGTTTTGTATATCCTCAGTGTCAAACCCTAACGCGACGCGCATTTCCAGAGGGTCTTTTCCGAGAAGGGAGGCAATGGTGGTAATGCATTCCTCGATTTCCTCCTGGTTCCCCTGTGATAAATTGCCGGCATCTAACTTTAAGAGCCCTTCAAAGCTGGATTTTAATTTTTCCTTGTCGTCTTCATTCAGTTCACTCATCGGGACAATAAACTTGTCCCTGATATAAGCGTAGGGGTCGGGGTCATACGCTTCCATTGCGGATGCGTAGCTATAGTCAAGGCCCTCCACTATTTTTACGGCGATATCCTGCAATTCAGGATCCTCCAGGTTCTTGAAGGTCTGTTTTGACTTCATGCCGGAAATGAAAAGCGGCAGGAAATCTTCCCATTTATTTTTAGCCCGGTCAATCTTTCCCTGTAGTTCCTGTTTTTGCTCACCGACAGAATCCAGTAATACCCGGCTCACAGCGCCGGCATTACCCTGGATGATGTTCTCTAGTTCTGCTATTTCATCTGGTGTAAGCTGGTACATGTTGGCATAGACTTTAAAAACACCAGTATCAGAATCCAACTCGTCTTCCAATAATGTTGTATAGTCAATCCCAAGGCCGGATAATTCCATACGCCTTGCGTCATCCAGGGAGTCCCAGAATTCCCTGGCAGAATCAATCAGGGAATTCATATAATCCAGTTCGGCTTCATTATGGGTCTCCCCGCTGAAAATGAGTTGGTTATCGTCCCCGGTAAGTTTGATGCCACTTTCAGCGATCTCCTGCAGCTTGCCTATCGCTTCATTTGTACCGCCTATCGTGCCATCCAGTTTTCCGGCAGCTTCATCAGCTTCTGCCGCGTAAGTGTAGACGCCTTTGAAGACATCCTCAATCCCCTGTGCCGCCTGGAAGTTATTGAAATCCTCCTCGGTCTGCAGCAGTTCCTCCAGTTGTTCTTTCGCCGTCATGCCTTTCGTACCAAGTGCAAGGATGGAATTGCCATTTTCATCGATGCCTTTTGCCAGTTCCGGGAACGACTGTGCCATCCGCTCGTTTATATCCAGGAATTCTTCATATTCCTCCGTGGATAAGGAAAGGTTGTCATTGTTTGAAAGGTCTACGCCCTTTGACAGTTCCCCATACCGGTCGGCGAATTCTGACACCGTTTTCTTATGTCCGGCAAGGGTATCGTTCATCTGGCTGTATTCGGAAAGGAGTTCGTCTGTGCGTTCCCTGGCCCTCTCTACCCTGTGGACATAATGGTCAAATGCCTGATAAAGCGCTTGTACCGCGGATGATGCCGCGAGGAAGATCCCGGCGTTTAGGGCTGTGTTTAAAAGGGCCGCCTTGGAGGCTGCAAAGTGGAATGACTGGCCGGATTCCTTTAAGTGGGCGCCCAAGCCTTCCACGGAAGCGGCCTGGCTGTCGATTGTCCCGTTTCCGTCATCCAGGGTTTTGAAGTAGGAGAGGGCGGTTTCGTCACAGCCTTTGATGGATTGGGAGATTGCGTCCCAATCATATTTATTTGTCTTTAAATCTAAAAAATCATCAAAGGATTCTATATTTTTAAATTCATCAATTATTCCTTTATATGAATCTACTTTAACTTTAAAATTATCAAATAGTCCACCTAAACTTAGTCCATCTTTTTCTGTGTACTGTGCGAGCAACAACAGATATTATTCACATTGAACTTCCAATTCACTGTAAATAATGATATTATTAGTGATATAATTATTAGTGGAGGATTTAATATGCAAAAAGTTTTAAAAATTTGTAAAAAATGTGGAATATACGCTGGTTCATGTTCACCTGATTCTAAAATTCATGGAGGAGAATGCGGAGGTGAACTTATAGACACTGGAATATCTCATGATGAATTAATGATTATTAGAAAGATATCTTCTGATAATTCATTTTTAGATGCAATGATTGAACTGAAACAGAAAGACATTATTGAATATGGACTTAAATTATCTCAGTTCAAGTCTCAGATTGAGCAAAAACGCCAAGTTAATCAACAGGAGAAAAATCATGTGCGTTGCCCCAGATGCGGATCAACCAACATAACTGCCGGACAACGCGGATACTCAATGCTTACTGGGTTTATTGGATCCGGTAAAACAGTGAACCGATGCGCGAATTGCGGGCATAAGTGGAAACCATAAATGAAATCATGAATACCATCTCCTTTGTTATCTACTTGAATAATAACACTCATTAATGTTTTTGGAAGCCATCTAATGAGAGAACATAATACCTGCTATTTTCAACGCGCCGCATAGCTACGGTGAACTTTTTCACTATCACGCTCAATGATAGGTTGCTGACCATGCCTTCGTGGGTATCCTTTCGTTTATACCTACGCCCTCTTGGTGGCCGATGGGAGCGGCACTTGCCCTGTAGGGCAGTACGCCTCTCTGCAAGTTAAGCCTTCATGCTACATTACGAGTCACATGAGCCATTCTTGTCCTGGTCCAGCTCTCACGAAATCTGGAAACTGCGTAGTCCACACACAGTCCTATCAGAGGTCTGCGATGTAGCAATCGCAGTTGGTTTTACCAATATACCCTCCTATACATTCCTACATAGTTCTTTGTGTTTTACCCAGGGGTTTTAGCCCTGGCACGGGGTATATACAGGGCCCCGCACAAGTTGCGTTAAATTTTTATTTGCTAACCCTGCCCTTTCGCGCCTAAGAGGCCCCCTCCAAGGGCGCCGATGGTTCCCAAAGAACCAAGCGCTTTTGTGATACTGTTAATGAGAGAAAGGATCCCATTCAATCCATTGAGGACGGCGGCGGTCCCGTCGGAATCCACGATGTTGCCAATGGTGTCCGTCCAGGTATTGGACAGGCGGTTCATGGCCCCTTCCCAGGAACCCGCCGTTTTTTCTGCCTCAGCCGCCATGGAACCTGCGCCGCCGTCGTACTGCGCCAGCATGGTTTCATACATATCCCAGCGGCTCAGCAGGGCGTCCAGCTGGGCCGCTGGCTGCCCACCGCCCACAGAAAGGAGCAAATCTTCCCTGCGGCCGTCGGATTCCCCCAGCTTGTTATACGCGGCGGACAGTTCCTCCAGCACTTCCATGGGATCCTTTAATGAGGCGGCGCCATTTGCAGTTTCTTTCAAAGAAACCCCCAGGGCGTTACAGGCCTCCTCATACCGGGCAAGGCCTTCCGCGTCAATGCCTTCCTCCTCGTCGGCAACCTGCCGGATGTGAAACAGGATGGTTTTAAGAGCGGCGGCGGCTTCCGAACCGCCCTGCCCGGTGGCTGCAATCATGGTTCCCAGGGCGGCGGCGGTTTCATTGGCGTCCACCCCAAGGGAAGCGGCGGTGGAACCGGCGATGGACATCCCTTCCGCCAGTTTGGCCATATGGACTGCGCTGTCGTTAGTGATGGCATTTACCCCGTCCAGAACCTTTTTCAATTCGGAGACAGAGCCGTCCATCTGGTAGGCCTTGTCCGTTGCCAGGATCATCTGGTCTGCCAGTTCCGCCGTCATATCCCCGGCGTTTTGTGCCGCCAGGGACAATTCGGCGATTTCCTCTGCGTTTTCATACCCGGCGCGGGAGGCTTCCCGGACGCCCGCCAGGTAGTCGGCCGGTTTTTTGCCATACCTGCCTGCGGCCTCAAAGGAATCCTCCCTGAGCTCATCTAAATCAGCGTCCGACAGTCTGGCGTCTGAATTCCCCATTCCTGCCAGAAGGGTATCCATCCCCCGCAGCTGCGAAATGGCACTTTTTGCCTTTGAAACCAGGAATGAGATGCCGGAGCTTAGGGAAAGCCACTGGGTAAGGCCCTGCGCTGCCTGGGACATCTGGTTTTTAAAGGAGGCCGCCAGCTTGTGCATGCCGCGCATGGAAGCTTCCGATTTTTTAAACCCTTCTGAAATTTCATCAAACTGCATGACGGACATCTGGGAATTCAGATCGCGGAGGCTGGCAATATAGGCTTCATTGGCGCCCAGGACTTCCTTTGAGGCAGCGCCGTTTTCCCGGTTCCATGCCTCAATGGCATTGGCCTCAGCCAACCTTTGCCGGACAGAGACCACCCCTTCGGCATGGGCGTAGAGCTTGTCATATTCGTTGGCGGACATATCCAGTTCCCTTTTCAGGGTATCATTGAGGGAGAGGATTTCCTGGTAGCTGTTTTGGTCAAAGGGCTGGCCCACCCGTTCCTTCAAGGAATCAAAGGCAGCCAGGATGCCGGCGGTTTTCTGGCTTACCATGTCCTCTGTAAACCCCAGGGAGCGGAAGCCGCCTTCCAGTTTTGCGATCTGGGTGGAATAATCGTTTCGGACCCCTCCATTGGATAAAAGCCGGATCTCATGGAGCTGGGAAAGGGCGGACGCTTCCTCTTTCAGTTCCTGTGCCCGCGCCGTTAACCCGCTTAACGCGTCCTTACTGCCCACAGAAGGAAGGGAAGAACCCAGCCGGCCGGCTGTGACTTTGAAACTTTCGGAAAGGATACCGTCTAATTGTTTTGTGAGGCCGGAAAGCGCCTTGGGGTCGATTTCAACCTGAAGTTTCAACGTATCCAGCTGGCCCTGGATGTGATTAAGTTCCGCGTTGATGGTTTCTTTTAATTTTGTTTTATCTAATATCGTTTGGTTTAAATGATTCATATGTGTTTTTTCCTTTCATTATAAGCCTAATGGCTATCCTGATTAAATCTATCTTTTAACC
This sequence comes from uncultured Lachnotalea sp., assembly GCA_948470255.1. Taxonomy (GTDB): domain Bacteria; phylum Bacillota; class Clostridia; order Lachnospirales; family Lachnospiraceae; genus Lientehia. The sequence goes on along the minus strand of CAOKOS010000010.1, from coordinate 10,611 downwards.
AGGTGTTATTTTAATGCCGTAGGTGTCAAGCTGTTCTTCTCCATATGTAGCATGTAATGTAAGGCTGACGGACATCCACTGACGCTTTTTTAATCGTCATGTCAACAGCTGTATTTGTGTGAGCGCCAGTCGGCATTGATTCTACAGCGTTTGGGATTAGGTCGTCGTTCCATTTTCTCCGACACACATAACGACTCTTCCTAATCCCCATCGCGCCCATGTGCCTCCAAAGAGTTCTCCCGGATTTGTTTCGCTGACGCTGAAATAAACAGCTCCTACAGGATAAGCCTTAAGCAATATATTGTCATTTATATTCGCAATCTCCGCAAGGCTCTTCTTCACCTTCCTGCAGATGGTTCCCAGCGTATCCCCGGATTCTATCTCACTTTTCTCCGCTGCCTCCGTAAACTGAACCTGCTTGTCAGAAATATCCTCATCCGCCACTGCATTTGCCCGGTCGGCCGCCTGGGTCGCCTGCTGTCTAGAGGTTTCTCCCTGCTGCCGCAGAAGCTCTGCTGCTTCCCTGGCGTTCTCCGCCGTTTACGCTGCAACCATTAAACTGGCATTTACATGGCTGTAATATATTTCCACTCTGTCCATACCCCATTCTGTTTCCCACGGATTGCCATTTTAGACCCGTTATAAGAAAACGCAAACTGTCCCAGCCAAACCGACCCCGGATTCTGCTGAATCACAAGGCAGCTATTGCTTCCAATATCCGGCATTCCAGCTGGATTAGGACTTGTTTGCAAAATAAAAGCGTAAGGCGGATTATTCAAGTCGGAAACATTCATAGCGAATATGGTATACGGTGATTCTCCGCCTACCTTTCGGGTAAGGTCATTGACAGCCTCAACAATATTGTTTTTTCCGGTAATTTCAAGATCATTCACATCCCCGATATCACCATTCACCTTCGCAATCTCTCCATCCATCTCCGCAAAGCTCTTCTTCACCTTCCCGCAGATGGTTCCTAACGTATCCCCAGATTCGATCTCACTTTTCTCTGCTGCCTCCGCAAACTGAACCTGCTTGTCGGAAATATCCTCATCCGCCACTGCATTTGCCCGATCGGCCGCCTCGTTAGCTACCGTGGCTGCATTTTCCGCCGCTGTCACTGCAGCCTGGGTCGCCTGTTGTCTGGCGGTTTCTCCCTGCTGCCGCAGAAGCTCCGCTGTTTCTCTGGAGGTTTCTGCTCCTGCTCTGGCGTTCTCCGCCGTCACCCTGGCGCTTTCTGCCTGTGCCCGCGCCTGTTCCGCCGCCACTCTTGCACTTTCCTGAAGTCCGTACCGGTTGATTTCATCATTTCCTGCCTTCAGGGCGTCGTGGATGGAGCCTCGGACCTCTTCCCCGTATACCGCATCCATAATTGCCTTTAATTCTTTGTCGATATTTGCCATTCTTCTTCCTCCTTAAATTCTTTGTTGTCATTTTTATATTTTCCCAAAGAAAAATTTGTTTTTCCGTTTTATTATTGTGTTGTTGAATTAATTTCTACGGATTATGAAAACGTAATATACTTCCAACTTGACCATGTTGGATTATTTGTTTTTCTTCGTATTGCCATTTTGTCACTTCCGTAACAGAAGGCAAGCTGTGCGGAAAAAGTATTAGCAGCAGGGCCATGTTGTATTACCATACATGAATTTCCACCTAACCCGCTCGGATAACCTGTTGGATTTGAGCTTGTTTGTAAGATAAAAGCCTGTGGAGGCGTATCCAAATTAGTTGCATATGCATATATACGAGTTGAGAAGCCTCCTACTTTTTGCCAAATAAAATTAATAGCATCGATAATGTTAGTTTGACCAGTTGTCGTAAGGTTTCCCACATCCCCGATATTACCATTCACCTTCGCAATCTCTCCATCCATCTCCGCAAGGCTCTTCTTCACCTTCCCGCAAATGGTTCCCAGCGTATCCCCGGATTCGATCTCACTTTTCTCCGCCGCTTCCGTAAACTGAACCTGCTTGTCGGAAATATCCTCATCCGCCACTGCATTTGCCCGGTCGGCCGCCTCGTTAGCTGCCGTGGCTGCATTTTCCGCCGCTGTCACTGCTGCCTGGGTCGCCTGCTGTCTGGCACTTTCTCCCTGCTGCCGCAGAAGCTCCGCAGCTTCCCTGGCGTTCTCCGCCGTCGCCCTGGCGCTTTCTGCCTGTGCCCGCGCCTGTTCCGCCGCTACTCTTGCACTTTCCTGAAGTCCGTACCGGTTAATTTCATCGTTTCCCGCCTTCAAAGCGTCGTGGATGGATCCGCGAACCTCTTCCCCATATACTGCATCCATGATTGCCTTTAATTCTTTATCAATATTTTCCATTTTTCTTCCTCCTTAAATCGTCTCAAGTTTACGCTATCACAAATTCTCTGTTTCTCCCCCGCCTTCCGGCAGCAAACGTTTTTCCATAATTACGGTATTATTTTCAGGCTCATCCAGATACCAGTCCCTTTCCGTAACTGGAAAGCGTCCGTCAATCCCCTGTCCTGTACTCCTCACCATGATTTCATTTCCCGGTTTAAAATCACCGGATTTTCCATCGCCCCTAGAACAATCAAGGGCCGTGACCTTCAGGGAAAATTTTTCACCGGAATTTTCCTGAAGCCATGCCTCCCCCTTTTGCTTCAGAAGAAGCGGGTCTGTCACATCCCGGAAAAAGACAGCTTTCGGCCTGTACCCATAAAGGGCGGCGGCAGTCTTATTTTCCACATAATCCTTTCCATCATTGACAGACTCAATGGTCAGATACGTATCCGGGGGTTCCACAGGGTTCTCTCCCTGCCCCATTCCCAGCGGAATACATACTGTATAAGTTTCAGAAATATCTACCGTACCGGATAAATCCAGAAGATTTTTCCCAAATTCAATCGCCTGATTGTCCACACTCTGATATCCGGCCAGATAATCCAGATAATTTTTCCCCTCCAAGCGGCGGACAGTAATCCTGCCTCCCATGCCTTTAAGTAATGTCTGCCTGATACATTCCATAGTCGTCTCATAACCGGTAAAGCAGCTTATACTACCCTCCACTGTCACTTCACCCGGATAAATCTTTTCCTCTTCCGGCGCCTGTTCATTATGGCGTTCCAAAAGGCCGGAGAGAAACTGATACGGGGTCTGATTTATATGTTCCAGCGGCCTCTGAAGGCTGTTGGTTAAATATCCCATAATTCCCATACATTCCACATACCTGGTATTTTGGAAGTCACTCCTAATCTCCGTGATCTTCCCACGGAAAATTTCAGTTTCATCTGTGGGGGCTACGTTTCTGATTTCATATACGGCAATCTCCCCTTTTCCCGCTTCCAGACTTTTTACGTAAGGGTTTCTAGCCGGAAGATAAAAGGAAAACTTCGCCGGACGGTTCTCCTTTTCCGACAAATGCAGCCGGAAGGCCAATCCCCCTTCGGTTCCCGAAGAATAAATGATGTTCCCTTCATAAAACACACGGTACATTACAGGCTCACCTCCTTATAATCAATGGCCACATGGCCGGAACCTGTAAAAGTAAGCCAGTTGTCTCCCTTATTCAGGCCATAATCGTAGAACACATTTCTTCCCGGCCTTAGCGGATGCTCCACTCCCCGGAACGACACGCTCACTTCCCCGGACAGAAGTAGAATCTCAAACTCTACGTTGTGCTCATCTCCGACGACTCTGAATTCCAGTTTTCCATCCACTGCAATGTCGCCATAATTCCGTATAATCCCGTCAATAAAGGAAAAAGGATCCCATTTCCATGGTTCAAGGGTGGATGCCTTTCTGTATTTAAAAGGTTCTGCATCCAGTTCACACTCCAGCTTTCCAAGCCTGGCCACCCGCTCCAGGGAACCTTTCACAAGGAATCTGCCCCTGTAGTACCATTCCGGATCCACATCCAGGGTGATTTCCACCTTCTGTCCATGGTATGCGTTCAAAAATTTGGAATAAGCATCCGGCCAGCTACTTTTTTCTTTCATTCCTCCGAGACAAATTGGAATGTGCCTGCCATTAAAACGAAGCCCACACAAATCATCTGTCAGGTCAAGCTTTCCATGGCGCCCCGGTATATCCACATAATAAACCTTGGGGGCCGGCGTTTCCTGCGGCATAGAGTTCTCTAGGATAAAGCCCCAGTCGGAACTATGTTTTTCCTCTCCTGTTTTTACCTTTTTAATTGTAATCCCTTCCATAATAAACCTCCTTATTTCCTTTTTTACTCACTGTTGTTTCTTTCACAAAAATTCTGAAAAAATCCTTCTCCCTGTTATCCTTCGCTTCTTGCAGCAGCCAGCTTTCTATTGATATAAGAAATCGCTTCTGCCTCACTAGTAAATTCCTTACGGTATCTCCATTCTCCTGAAGCCGGTTCACAAATCATGAAAGTGATTGTCTTCGTTGTAAAAAAATCACCGCTGCCTTCCGTCCCTGCATTATCCATGCCCAAAACGGCTTTCACCTTCGGATAATAGTGGGCCTCATAAATCCTTTCTTCATTTCGTTGTAAAGTTTTGTAGTATCCCAGCCCTCCGTAAGAAGTGTGGTCGCTGTCCCGATCCACAATTTCCCGCGCCTCATACGCCTCCCCGTAAATTCCGGCTTCGGTTTCTTTTGTCATATCGTCTACTTCCACTACAAGGCTTCCGCTGACAAACTCATCCTCCCTCTCTTTCAGCCTGTTGTCGGCATAAAGTTCTCCTGTGACGACCTTTACAGCCAACTCCGTTTTAACCGGCTCTCCAATCTCCATCCTTCTTCCATAAATGGGAAGACCTCTTTCCGGTTCCTTTGTCACAGGTGCAAAATTGATATACTTTGCCCCAAATGCTGCCATAATACGTTCCTCCTTATAAATTTTTGTTCCTCTCTCCTTAACGGTAGCAACATCTGTATTATACATCCGTTAACGGTTAATGTCAACAAGTTTTTTCCTTTAATGGGAAATTATATTGACTTAATTGATAAATAGCGGTAAAATATATTTTATAAGATCCAAGTACAGGCAGTGATAAATTCACACTGCCGCCTATCCTTTTATAAAATGGAGACTCCCATGGGATTAGAAAAAATCGCAGAATATAAGAAGAAACTCAATTTGACAACAGAAGAGCTGTCCGAACGGTCAGGAATTCCGGTCGGCACTTTAAACAAAATTTTAAGCGGCGCCACAAAAGACCCCAAACTTGAGACTTTAAAAGCAGTCTCCAGGGTTTTAGGACTCAGCCTAAATGATTTTGACGACGGGATTTCCGACAGATATACTGTGGCCGCCCATTTTGACGGCAATGAATATACGGATGATGAGTTGGCCGAAATCCGCCAGTTTGCGGAATTTGTCAAAGCCAAAAGGAAGTGATCATTTGAATAGTTATGAAAAGCTGCGCCAGACTGCCGCAGAGGATAATATCGAAATCATCTCCCGCCCCTTCTGCAGCGAGAGGATACAGGGGCTTTATTGTGACGGAACAATCGCAATTAACCAGAATATTCCTACGGAAGCGGAAAAATCCTGTATTCTGGCCGAAGAGCTGGGCCACCATTATACTACCACTGGTAATATCCTGGATCAGGCAAACGATTGGAACCGGAAACAGGAATACAGGGCGCGCCTGTATGGCTATAACTTAAGAATCGGCCTTACAGGCATTGTGGAGGCTTATGAACATGGCTGTACAAGCCGCTATGAAATGGCTGAGTACCTGGAAGTGACGGAAAAATATCTGGAAGAATGTATTTGCTGTTACCGTGAAAAATACGGTGCCTGCGCCCCTGTGGATAATTATATCGTCTATTTCATACCGTCCCTGACCGTATGTAAACTGGTTTAATTAAAATGGTTTATTAGCGGTTCCATGTAGATTCCCTGATCTTCTTTCTAAGCCGCAGCACCATGGACGGGACCACCGAAAACTCGTCAATCCCCATTTGGAGGAATTCTTCCGTGAGAGCCGTATCTGCCGCCAGTTCTCCGCAAATCCCCACCCATTTTCCATGTTTATGGGCATTCTCTGCCGTCATGCGTACCATCCTCAAAACCGCCTTGTGATAAGGATTATAAAAATCATCTAATTTATGATTCTGCCTGTCTGCAGCCAGTGTATACTGGGTCAGGTCATTGGTTCCGATGCTGAAAAAGTCCACCAGCTTTGCCAGTTCGTCACTCACCATGGCCGCCGCCGGAGTTTCAATCATAATCCCCTGCTCCGGGTATTTATAAGGGATCTCCGCCCTGTCCAGTTCCCCCTGCACTTCTCTCACAATCTTAAAAATCTCCTCCACTTCCTCCACGGAAATGATCATTGGATACATGATCGAAATGTTTCCATATGAGGTTGCGCGCAATATCGCCCGAAGCTGAGTTTTAAAAATATCCTGCCGCTTCAGGCAGATACGGATACCGCGTAAACCCAGGGCGGGATTTTCCTCTTTTTCAAGGTTAAAATAATCCGCCTGTTTGTCTGCCCCCATATCAAGAGTACGGATAATCACCTTTTTCCCACCCATAGTTTGTGCCACCTGCCGGTATATCTGGAACTGTTCTTCTTCTGTAGGAAAATCTTCGCGGCCAAGATACAAAAACTCACTTCTGAACAGGCCGACCCCCTCCGCATCATTCTCCAGGACGTAACCCACGTCACTGGCGCTCCCGATGTTGGCATACAGCCTGATCTTCTTCCCGTCAAGGGTTATGGTTTCCTTCCCTTTCAAGTATTTTAGCAGGCTCTGCCGCTCCTGCTCTCTTGCTATTTTCTGTTCTGCCTGTATACATGTTTCCTCATCCGGGTTAAAAATAACCGTCCCTTGAAAGCCATCCACCACCGCTTTCATTCCATCGTGTATTTCTTCCAAATCCACAGGGACTCCAACCACAGCCGGAATATTCATCATCCGCGCCAAAATAGCCGTATGAGAGCTGGAAGAGCCTTCTACTGTCACAAAAGCCAGGATTTTTTCCCTATCAAGTTTCACAATCTCGCCGGGAGTCATGTCCTGCGCCACAATAACTGCCGGTTCCTCTAAAAGCCGGCCGCTTTCCTCCCGCCCTTCCAAAATGCGAATCAGCCGGTTGGAAACATTCCTGACATCAGCGGCCCGCGCCTTCATATAATCGCTTTCCATGGCAGAAAACATCCGGGAAAAATTGTCGCCTGCCACTGCAATCGCATACTCCCCGTTTACCATTTCTGTCTGAACCATATTGTAAATGGACTTCCGGTAATCTTCGTCCTCCACCATGATCTGATATGCCTCAAAAACGGCTGCACTGACCTCCCCCACCGTACTCAGGGCTTTATCATACAGCGCTTTCAGCTGTACTTTCGCCTCTATGCCTGCTTCTTCTATCCGTGAAATCTCCGCGGCCGCGTCTTCAATTTTTTTTCTCCTGACCGGCTCCTCCCGGTCTTTAAATACCATGACCGTCCCCAAGGCGATCCCCTTATATACAGATTTTCCCGAAAATTGTACCATATGTCCTCTCCATTTTTGCCATTTTCCCTATGGCCCGTAAACCACCGCCGCCACTGTCTCCAAGGTCATCCTTCCAGATGTCGAAACCTCAACCCGTCTCTCTTTGGGCAGATTTGTGAATATCATCAAAATCACTGTATCATATCCAGCTTTCTCCACCTGCTCCTGGTTAAACTCTACTAAAAGCTGTCCCTTCTTTACCACGGCGCCATTTTTTACATGAGTTGTGAAATATTTCCCCCGCAGATTTACTGTGTCCATTCCAATATGAATGAGAATTTCCGTTCCATAATCGCTGACAAAGCAGACAGCATGCTTTGTATCAAAAATGCCAGTAACCGTCCCATCAGCCGGGGCATAAACTTTTCCTGACACTGGAAGGACCGCCATTCCGTCTCCCAGCATCCTGTCTACAAAAATACCGTCTCCAACACCATCCAGGGCCGTAAATTCTCCTTCTGCATATCCAAAAAAACATTCTTCCCACGGTGCTTTCATTATATCACGGATCTCCTTCCCTGTCCCTGTTTCCCTTTTTTCATTTTTCTTTTTACAGCGCCATCCAGCGCTTCAGGGCGCACATTCTATCATATATTCTTCCCCTTTTACACTGATACCAACACCTTTTCCCTATACAGGTATTTCATATCCAAATCTCCGAAGCTCACTTTCCACCGACGCCAGATTGAAACTTTTTCCTGCTGCCTCCACATTAACGCCGGCCACAGGAAGGCGCCTCTCATCACCTGTCCAGACACCCAAAACTTTCCCCTTCTCAATCCCCACATGTCCATAATAGCCTTTTGATCTCTCGTTTTCCTTCACCATTACATGTTTAATTAATAAATCCATTTCTTTTCTCCTTTACGATAAAATAGAATCCTGTGCTGCAGGATTCTCCGCCTACGGCAAATCGCTTCAGCGATATAACTCCTCTCCGCCGCAGTGCGATCCCCCCGGAGGGTTTTTACTTTATAGGGCGCAATTTCCTATAAAGGAAATAAGATTGCGCAAAGCGCAATCGCCGCGCGTGAGCGGTGTCTGAAAGGCTAATTTCCTCTCCGCGAACCGCGCTTCCCCCGGAGGGTTTTTACTTTATAGGGTTCTGTTTCCTATAAAGGAAATAAGAATCCTGATTGCAGGATTCTCCGCCTGCGGCGAATCGCTTCAGCGATATAATTCCTCTCCGCCGCAGTGCGATCCTCGCGGAGCGGTTTTACTTTATAGGGTTCTGTTGTCTATAAAGTAAAAACGGTCCGGAAGCTTTCGCTCCCGGACCTTTTGGCCGCCAGGCTGTCATGTTAAACTTCATTGTTTCCTCAAAGAAGCACACCATAAGCCGCCTGACCATACAAAATGCCCGGGAATCAAACGACAACAGCAACAGCTTCTCTTTGTAATTATCTGATCAAAATTTCTCATAGCTTTACCTTCCTATACCATAACAAAGAATCCTGCTCTGCAGGATTCTCCGCCTGCGGCAAATCGCTTTAGCGATATAGTTCCTCTCCGCGAACTGCGCATCCCCCGGAGGGTTTTTACTTTATAGGGTTCTGTTTCCTATAAAGGAAATAAGAATCCTGATTGCAGGATTCTCCGCCTGCGGCGAATCGCTTCAGCGATATAGTTCCTCTCCGCCGCAGTGCGATCCTCACGGAGCATTTTTACTTTATAGGACGCAATTTCCTATAAAGTAAAAAGACCGGGGATTTTCCAATCGCCCGGTCCCGTTCTTCTATGGTATCGCCGTCTTCTACCCGACAGCCCTGGATACGGAATCTGACATGCAGATGCGCCCAGCCATAAAACAAAAAGCCCGGGAATCAAACGTACAACAACAAAGCAGTTCCACTGTGTTTTTGCGGTTTGTCTGCATATCACTTTCCTCCTCATTTTTCTCTGCCCAAGTTATGTAATAAATGGTACTGCATACCGGGGTCTTATGTCAACCAGTTTTTAGTTGTCGATCAGCTTCGTGGTTCCGTTCCAGCTATAAAGCTTCCGAAGCTCTGCGCCTACCGTCTCCAGCTGATGCTCTGCTTCTCTTCTCCGCATAGCTTTGAAGTGGGGGGCATTTGCCTGGTTCTCAAGGAGCCAGTCTTTTGCAAAAGTACCATCCTGGATATCGGACAGGACTTTCTTCATAGCCTTCTTCGTCTCATCGGTGACAATCTTCGGTCCGGTAATATAATCGCCGTACTCTGCCGTATTGGAAACGGAATATCTCATTCCTGCAAATCCACTCTCATAGATCAGGTCTACAATCAGCTTCATCTCATGGATACACTCAAAGTATGCGCTTTCCGGTTCATATCCGGCCTCCACCAGAGTCTCAAAGCCAGCCTTCATAAGAGCAGTCACACCGCCGCACAGAACCGCCTGCTCACCGAAAAGGTCTGTCTCTGTTTCCTCACGGAATGTGGTCTGAAGAACGCCAGCCCTTGCTCCGCCGATGGCCAGGGCATATGCCAAAGCCAGGTCATGAGCCTTGCCGGTGGCATCCTGCTGTACCGCGATCAGGCAGGGCACACCTTTGCCGGCCTGATATTCACTTCTTACTGTATGTCCCGGGCCCTTAGGCGCAATCATGGATACATCCACATCCTTCGGGGGCACAATCTGTCCGAAATGGATGGAAAAACCATGGGAGAACATCAACATGTTGCCTGCCTCCAAATTAGGTTCCACAGACTCTTTGTACATCTTCGCCTGCTTCTCGTCATTGATGAGGATCATAATGATGTCAGCTCTCTTCGCCGCCTCAGCAGCCGTATATACTTCAAAGCCCTGAGCCTCTGCCTTTGCCCAGGATTTGCTTCCTTCATAAAGGCCGATGATCACATGGCAGCCGGATTCCTTTGCATTCAGGGCATGAGCATGTCCCTGGCTTCCGTAGCCGATCACAGCGATGGTCTTGCCTTCCAGCAGTGATAAGTTGCAATCCTCCTGATAATAAATCTTTGCCATAATTCATTCCTCCAAGAATATCGTAATAAAAATTAATTTATGGGTGATACGCTGCCTCTTTCAAGACCCGTAAGACCTGTCCTTGCCATTTCCCGGACTGTAAAGCCCTTAATCAAACGAAGGAACGCCTCCACCTTCGCCTGGTTTCCAGTCAGCTCAATGATCAGGGAATCCTCCGCCACATCAATGACCTTCGCCCG
>CAOKOS010000009.1 GCA_948470255.1 uncultured Lachnotalea sp. | reverse complement strand
ACTAAAAAAACGCCAGGCCACCGTTTTTGTCGATGCATCAGGAGAATTATTCACCGAAGCCGTTAAGGCAAAACCTTACCTGGTTAAACCCAATGTATACGAAATCGCAGATTATTTTGGCCTGACCGGTGATGTTTCCGAAGCGACTCTTGTGGATTTGGGACGTGAATTGTTAAACAAGGGAATCCATACTGTTGTCATTTCCCGCGGGCCGGAGGGGGCGCTGTTTATCACCCGTGATAATTGTTTTAAAACAAACGGGATTCAGATCCAGGCCCACTCTACCGTGGGAGCCGGAGATGCCATGCTGGCCGCCCTGGCCTATGGCCTGGACAACGACATTTCTTTTGAAGAATGTGCAAAGCTTTCCATCGCCGCCTCTGCCGGCGCCTGCACCACAATCGGCACAAAACCGCCCGTCGGCGCACTGGTGGAAGAACTGGTAAAAGAAGTGACTATTCTTCCTCTCTGACAATACAGCAAAAGGGAGGCCGGTAAGATATCTGGTTTATACGGATCCGGCCTTCCCTCTTATGCAATTCCTATCCTCACAAAACCCGGCCGCCCTGCTATTTCCTCACAAGCAGGGAAGTACCGCTCATTTCCTTCGGCTGTTCCATCCCCATCATCTCAATGAGTGTGGGGGCGATATCTGCCAGGCAGCCGCCTTCTCTCAGCGTATAAGCCTCATCATAATTCACCAGAATGAACGGCACCGGATTGGTTGTATGGGCCGTAAAACTTCCGCCATGGATATAGTCCACAAGCTGCTCCGCATTTCCATGATCCGCACAGATAAACATCTGGCCTCCCACTTCTTTGACAGCCTCCACAGCCCTCCCCACGCAAGAATCCACCGCTTCCACCGCCTGGATGGCTGCTGCCTCCACACCGGTATGGCCCACCATATCGGGATTGGCAAAATTAATGATAATCACATCATACTTTGCAGATTTGATGGCTTCCACCAGCTTATCACATACCTCATAAGCGCTCATCTCCGGCTTCAGGTCATAAGTGGCCACCTTGGGGGATTTTACCAGGATCCGTTCTTCTCCGGCGTTTGGTTCTTCCACACCGCCGTTGAAGAAAAAGGTTACATGGGCATATTTTTCCGTCTCGGCAATCCTGGCCTGAGTCATGCCGTGAGCCGCCAGAAATTCTCCAAAGGTATTGGTGATCTCCACCTTATGAAAAGCCACCAGTTTGTTGGGAATGGTCACATCATATTCTGTAAAACATACATAGGTGGTTTTCACCCGTTCCCCTCTGTCAAATCCGGTAAATGCTTCATCACAGAACACCCTTGTCAGCTCTCTGGCCCGATCCGGGCGGAAATTGTAAAAAATAATAGAATCACCGTTTTTAATGACCGCAACAGGCGCGCCGTTTTCCACAACCACGGTAGGCACTACAAATTCATCATTCACGCCTTCATCATAAGAAGCCTGAACCAACTCCACCGGATCTGTACCTGTTTTTCCTTCTCCCTTTGTCAGCGCTTTATAAGCCAGCTCCACACGGTCCCAGCGGTTATCCCTGTCCATGGCATAATAACGGCCGCTGACAGAAGCTACCCTGCCGACACCGATTTCCTTCATTTTTTCCACCAGCTCAGCCACATATTCTTTGCCGGATGTGGGAGGGGTGTCGCGGCCGTCCAGGAAGCAGTGGACATAAACCTTTGTGAGGCCCTCTCTTTTGGCCAGCTCCAAAAGGCCGTAAATGTGGGTATTGTGGCTGTGTACGCCGCCGTCAGACACCAGCCCATACAAATGAAGGGCAGAATCATTCTTTTTGCAATTTGCCACAGCCTCCTTAAAAGCCTCATTTTTGAAGAAATCCCCATCCTGGATCTCTTTTGTGATTCTGGTAAGCTCCTGGTACACGATACGTCCTGCACCCATATTCAGATGGCCCACCTCAGAATTTCCCATCTGTCCCTCAGGGAGCCCCACGGCCATGCCGCTGGCATTTCCTTCCACGAAAGGGCAGGTTTTCATCAGCCCATCCATAACAGGGGTCTTTGCTTCATGAACAGCATTTCCATCATGTCTCTCATTGAGGCCATAGCCGTCGAGAATCATCAGCACTGTAGGTTTTTTACTCATTGTCGTTCTCCTTTTTTCCATCTATTGACAGACAAAATCAGTTCTCTTCCAATTTTGAATTGTACCTTATTTTTCCCTGTCATGCAAGACCCCGGAACCATTTCCCATCATTCTTTTATCCCGGCATATTCCCATATACAAGTCCCTCTAATGGCTCGTATCCACCACGGCAATGCTGGAATCTCCTTCTTGGGCCTGTTCCAATACGGCTGCCATCAGCTTTTGAAAGGAATTATAAGAAGAGGTCGCCCCTGTCAAAGCATCAATCTCCTCTTTTCCCTGCCCTTCCAGAAACTGTCCGGCGTAATAACGCGTGTATTCATTGGGATAAGTGCCGTTACTGTGCAGCATGTTCTGCATATATGCATTATCCCAGCTTTTAATAAATCCACTGGGATTTTCTGCATTATATTCCACGGAAACGATTTTGCCTCCCTTAACCATGATCGTAATATATTCTTTCCAGCCATGGCTGAATTCTAAAGCCTGGGCAGTATAGTAACCGTCCTGAAGTTTCGTCGCGCCGCCGCAGCCAGCCAGCAATACCGCCAACAAAAGGGCAGGCAGCAATCCGCTAAAAATCCGCTTCATCAGTCACGTCCCCCTTTCAAAATAAAATTCTTCACCTGAGCCTGAAGTTTTTCAGCCTCTTCCGCCAGTAATCCGCTGGAGGCTTCCGTTCCCTCTGCATTTTGCAGATTCCTGTCGGCTATGGCGGAAATGGTCCCGATTCTCTCTTCCATAAGGGACAGAGCGCTCTCCTGGCCATGCACAGCCTCCACCAACTGATCAGAAATCTCGCTGATCTGGACAGAAACATCGGAGATCGCCTCAAGGGATTTGGCAGTATCGGAATTTAGCTCCACACCAGTCCGAATAATGGCCCTGGTATTTGCCATCATATCTGTGGCGCTCTTGGCCGCCTCTGCGCTTTTCACAGCCAACTGCTGAACTTCTTCAGCTACCACCGCAAAGCCTTTTCCTGCCTGGCCTGCCCGTGCTGCTTCTACAGAGGCATTAAGCGACAGAATATTGGTCTGAAAAGCAATATCCTCAATTACTTTTGCAATTTTCGTAATCTCCTGGGCATTGGAACTGATATCACCCATTGCACCAGAAAGCGCCGCCATCTGTGTATTTGTATCCTGAATACGTCTGGCGATTTCTTCTGTTTTGCAGCGGGTCTGGCTGCTGCTTTGGGCAACGTTAACCAGCTGTCCTTTTACATTGGATACCTCACAGACCAACGCATCGGCAGACTGGTTCTGCTCCAGGGATGCCTGGTGAAGCTGGCCGGACTGCCCGCTCAGTTCTTCTGCCATGCTGGCAAGCCGGACAGCCGCGGAACGAAAACCGGATATGGTTTCATTCATCGACTGGATAATGGCGCTCAGGCTGTCCTGGATTAAAGTAAAGTCGCCCTTGTAATCTACCTGCGGCTCCACGCTCAGATTACCATTTGCAATCTGCGTCAATACCTCCTTTATATCTGATATGTACCTGTTTACACTTTCCACTGTGGTATCCAGTGTCCTTGCCAGCACCTCCAGTTCGTCTCCTGAACGGACAGAAACCACTTCCGTATGCAGATCCCCGTCAGAAAGGCCCACCATCCGGTCTGTAACACTTTTTACCGGGCGGGATATGGAACGCGCCAAGCGCAAAACCAGGAAAATAGACACTGCCAATACTGCCAGGGTAACTAATACCGCCACAAACATCGCCCCGTTGATCAGACTATTATAGTCCGACTTTGGAACTTGGATAACCAGAGACCATTGTGTACCGCGAACCGGAGAAAAAGCCACCAACATTTGTTTTCCGTCAATGGAAAACTCCGTCGCGCCTGTTTCTCCTGTAGTCACCCGGCCAATGGCTGCTTCATTGCCGCCGCTGGACTGGTTCAATGTATACCCCGCCAGAACCAGCGACTGATCTGGATGGCCGGTGATCACACCTTCCCGATTCACCATATAAGCCATACCATTCTTACCCAGGTTAATACTGCTGATGACATCATTGAGGGTATCATATTTATAGACCCCCACCACATACAGCGACGTTTCTCCATCCTCTTTTACCGGCATACCCATGGTAATACCCAGCTTTCCCTGGAAAATCGTGGCAGAGTGGATGGTCAGATTATCCGTTTCTTTAAGGAGCGCCAAAAAACGATCATCCAGGCTTTCTGGCGCATCCGCAGTTCCCTGAACCAGCTGTCCTTCCAAGTCGTACAGCGCAATGGTGTACAGCTCATAAATCTCCGCTGCTTCCGTCAAGACATCCTCACGGTTTTTCACAACTGACTTTTCTTCAGGCTGGCTTTGCACCAAGGTGTTTCCGGCCGCCCCGTTCATCCGGGTATCCCCGGCTATTGTCATCATCCGGTCTGCCAGCATATGAATATTGGCCTCCACAGTTTTAGCCGACTGCCTGACCATGGGCTGCAGACTATCCAGCAAAATATTGTTTGCCAGCGATTGCAAAGACAAGACCATAATGACGCAGCATATAATCACCACTGTCAAAATATTAAGTATTGTATTCCTCAATATCTTTCTGTTAAGGCTCTGTCGCCTCCTCCGGCCAGAAACCGTACCCATATGATCTTCTGTCATTTTCACTCTTCTCCCTTTCCTGCATTTTTTCATTTCATAAAATGACAATAAAAACCCACACAAACTTCCGGCAGCAACCAAATTGCCCCTTCTTTTCCAATGTGTGGTGTTTTTTATTATAGCATATGAAAATGTCAAATGGCAAGAGCAGAATGTCAAAAGATATTTACTTTCCCATTTCTTTTTAACAGGTCTAATCCCGCTTCCGTAAGGGATGGCGAATCACGGTTCTCAAGTTCTCTGGTTTACACTTTCTCACATCGCTCAAATAAATTTCATGATGGTAACGGACCCCTCCCATATCCGTCACATACCCCTGTTCCCTGGCAAATGAATCCATCAGCCCTATGGTTTCCGGCTCATCGTCATAAGATCCCACATGCATACACTGTACACAAACCCCTTCACGGTAAGTCAAAAATTCCACTGGGGAAAAATCCGATTTTTTCTTTGTTTCTGCCTCAGAAACTGCCCAGGCAAACTCATCCCTTGTGACAAAATCCGGAAGCCTGATCATGGAAATCCACTGAAATTGCTCTTTATGGGTATAATCAATCCCTTCCGTTTCATCCTGCCACCAAAGCCCCTCCAAAGGCGGCACCACGTAATCAAAATACCCTTCCATCCGATGTGGGCCCATCTTGCTCATCTTGATGGTAAAAGCAATACCATAAAGGAGGCCAATGGCCTGTTTATAGGCTCCTCCCTCTTCATTGGGATCACCCGCTCCCTGCACAGCGACAAAATTCATTTCAGGGACTGTCACAATTTCCGGCTTCTTTTTAGGCAGGTAAAATTCTTTATACTCTTTTTTAAAATCAAAAGCCATCTTACTTTTTCTCCTTCTTTGGTTTCTTAGGCTTCGGTGCAGGGAGCTGGGCGCAGGTTGCCACAGTAAGTTCCGTAAGCATATCGCGATTCTCCACATCCTCAACCAGGAAATAATTTTTTGCGCCTTCATAAGGCGGCGCTTCCACAATCTCCGGGTAAAGAGCTTTTCCCGCCTTTGTAATCTTAATATAGAATTGGTCGTTACAGATAACCGCAAAAATCTTCCCGTCGCAATAAAGGCCATACTCTCCGAACATCTTCCGGTAAGTGATTTCTCCCGCTCCCCCAAGCTGATCCGCCATAAATTCCACAAATTCTATTTTAGATGCCATCTTTATTCCTCCATCTTTCTGTACGTTTCCTGATACTTGTTCCGAATCCCTTCTGCAAAGGCCACGATCTCCTGGCGAAGTTCTGAAGGTTCCAAAAGCTCCGCCCCTTCCCCGAAAGAAGCAATCCAGCAAATGAGGCTACGTTTATCAGCAAAACCAAAAGAAAAAAGCAGACTCCCATCCTCCTCTGCCTCAAAACTGTCCAGTCCAAATTCCTCCACCAGCCGCCACTGGTAATCTGGATGGATTCTGGCCTTTACCTGCCAAACGTTGGGAAATACCCGTTCCTGGGACAGGTCAGGAAGGGGCGCCTGGCGTTTTTCAAAATACTTTCCTATTCTAAGATCCGTCATACGGTTCAACTTAAACAGGCGGAAATCCTGACGGTAATGGCACCATCCCCAAACATACCAGCTGGCCCACTGGAAAACCAGGTCATATGGCTCAATGGTTCTTTCGGTTTTCCCCCCGGGCGCATAATAAGTAAAGGAAATTGTTTCCTGTGAAAGGATTGCCCCATGGAGCTGTTCAATCTTTGGCGTCAGGGAAGCCTTGTACCAGGAAGAAAGGTCAATCAGGATATGGGAATCCCCTGCCAACAACCTTTTCGACGCTCCTGCCGACAGCTTTTCCATCAGCTGTCCGTAACGGTTGGTGCCGCTGACGCTGTCAAGGCTCCGAAGCCCCGCTAAAATAGCCTGCATGTCCGCCTTACTGAGCAGCGTCCGGTCAATCTTATAGCCTTCCATGATGGAAATTCCGCCATTTTGCCCAGGCTGGGTGGCAATGGGGATTCCTGCCATGCAAAGGGCTTCAATGTCCCTGTTGATTGTCCGGCGGGACACTTCAAAGATTTCTGCCAGGGCAGGAGCCGTCGCCTTCTCCTGCTGCAGAAGAATCGCCAATATTCCAATCATCCGATCAAGTTTCACCTTATTTTCCCCTCTATTTCCTTTTCCAAGGATTTTCCATGATAACGCGAAGCTTTTCAATTCCCCCTGTCTTTTTGCTATTGTACCAAAGAACCAGGTCATCTATATGTCATGTTTCCCATATTCATAAAAATTCAAACAGGCTCATTTGTCTGCCATATTCTTCTCTTTTGCCTGTGTGCACCTTTTCCCTGACGGCAAATTCCTGAGGGATTTCTTCCAAAAAAGACGACGGCTCCTTAGAGGATGTCAGAAACAACGCTTCCCTGGCTCTGGTGAGTCCCACGTAAAACAGGCGGCGCTCCTCCTCTTCATCTGAAGAACCTTTTTCACCTGCAAAGGGAATCAGCCCTTTTCTTACCCCATAGATCATCACCACCGGAAATTCCAGCCCTTTTGAACCATGGAGCGTCGTCAATGTAACTGCGCCTGCCTTATACTGTTTTCCTCCACAACGTTTCAGGTCACTTTCTGCGCCCATCTCCAAATCCCTCAAAAATTCCGGCATTTTCTGGTAGAATACTGATGTCTGATACAACTTCTGCATTTCCTTTTTCTCTTCCAGATTCAGGTCTTTCATCCATTCTTCCAAAATTTTCTGAGGCTTTTTCCTCTTTAGCTGCGGTGTATATTTTTCCGCCATCGCCTCATAACTGCCGGCTGCCCGGCTTTCCATCTCTGGATTCCAAAGCAGGGTCAGCGCCGTGCAGGCCGCCAATTTGTCATCCGGCTGCAGAAGGGCTTTAAAAAAGCAGATTGTCCCCCGTACAGTCTCCTCCTGTAAAAACCCCTCCCTTCCTGCCACCACATAGGGTATTCCTTCTCTTTTAAGACATTCTTCCAAAAGCGCGGCTTGACGGTGGGTCCGGTACAATATGGCAATGTCCTCAAAGCCCCAGGCGTTTCCTTCTCTGTCGGGAAATAACTCATGGGCCTCCAACATCCCTATCCCTCCGGCAAGGCGGTTGATTTCCTTTGCCACGAAAATAGCTTCTGCCCTCTCACTGTCTGCTTCTATGGCCCTGACCAGAGCGCCCTTTTTCCTGTTTGGATTCAATACCCTTTTTCCTCCAGGATTTTTTGAGATCACTTCAGAGGCCACCTCCAAAATCTGAGGCGTTGAGCGGTAGTTTTCCTCCAAAACAATCTGGCATACTTCCTGAAAATCCTCCGTAAGTTTTTTAAAACACCCTGCGTCGGCTCCCCGGAACCCGTAGATGGCCTGATCTTTATCCCCAATGGCAAAGAGTTCCCTTCCCCCTTTATTCCACGCCTTGATTAGTTTGTATTGTAAAGGGTTAATGTCCTGAAACTCATCCACTAGAAGATAGGTAAATGCTCCGGTATCAACAGGTTTTTCTTTTTCGTCAGCCTTTTCTCCTGCAATCCGCAACGCTTCCAGCAGGATATCGTCAAAATCCAGGACATTCCACTCCCGTAGGCTGTTTTGATACGCCTCCAGTATCTCCTGTCCTAAAGGGGAATCCACCTCGCCCATCCCTATCTTATCATTGGATATCTGCGTAAGAATCTGAGAGACAGACTGCTTCAGCCCGTATTCTTTTTTAATTTTTTCAGCAAGTTCTCTGGTTTCCATCTCCCCTGCAAGGGAAAAGTCCACACCCCTGTCTTTCAGAATCTTCCATGCAATCGAATGAAAACTTCCAATCTGCAGCTTTTTTGCCGATCCTTTTCCCAACTGCTTTTGAATCCGTTCCCGCAACTCTCCGGCAGCCTGATTGGTAAACGTCACCGCCGTGATACAGGAAGGGCTTACCCGCCTTGTCTCCAGCAAATGAAGGATATGCGCTGCCAGCGTTCCCGTTTTTCCAGTACCAGGGCCTGCCTTTACCACGGTTACACGTCCAACAGACTCTATCGCCTGTCTTTGCTTTTCATTCCAGACGGGATCCTCCCCCCGGGCTTTCACTGTCCCTTCTGGGAAAATCCCCAAAACATTCCTGTTTTCCTCCACATTCTGTACCTGCAGTGCAGGAACCTCTCCCCTCTGGAGAGGGCTTGTTTTTTCCTTGTTTCCACAGTCCTTCGCCTCGGCCGGCGCGTCCTCCTGTTGCCCGAACAGGCTCATCTGCCCGTCTAATTGTTCGATCTCACTTGGAGAAAACAAACGAAGGCTCCCGTATTCGCCATCAAAGCCGGGCCTCCATATAACCTTCCCTTTTCTCAGCTTTCCGATTCCCTCTGCAATCCGCCCTCCTGATATACCGCGTATCTCCTCCACGGGAATCTCCCGAAGGATGGAAAACTCCGGCCCCAGCTTCCTAAGCATGGCTCGATAGGCTTTCTCCGCCTTGATACTGGCCGGCGAACATCCTAAAGAGGCGCCGATCAGTTCCGGCAGCGGGACAAGACTTTCAAACCCTGCCGCCTCCGGCTTCTGATACCCCTCCGGACGGTCAGAAAGCTGTTCAATGCGGTGAGACACTCCTATCGTCAGTTTCCGTCCGCAGACCGGGCAGACTCCTCCGTACTTGACTGTCTCCGGCGGCGCCAGGCAAATGCCGCATTTCCGGTGGCCGTCATAGTGATATTTTCCTTCCTCTGGAAAAAACTCAATGGTCCCTTCCAGGCCTTTCCCTGTCTGGATGGCTGTCCTCAATGACTCATAGGACAAGTCGATGTCCAAAAGGTTCGCTTCCCTGCCCAATTTTGCCGGTGAATGGGCATCTGAATTGGAAATCAGCTGGTAACGGTCTATGGCGGAGACTCTCCAGTTCATCGGCGGATCAGAAGAAAGCCCTGTTTCCATGGCACAAATATATCGCGACAAGTCGCCAAAACATTCTTCCACAGAATCAAAACCGGAAAATGCCCCAAACAATGAAAAATGAGGTGTCCAGATATGAGCCGGCACATAGACTGCTTCTGGGCACAGCTCCAGGAGGATCTCCAGCAGGTCATGGCAGTCCAGCCCCAGTATGGGCCTGCCGTCAGAATGAATATTTCCGATGGTTTCCAGCTTCCCGGAAACCAGCTTGGCCTCTTCAAGTCCTGGCAGCAAAATCAGGCTGTGTACCTTTCGGACCCGGCCATGTTTCTTATAAATGGAACTGATCTCTCCGGTAATAACAAAATGAGGCTGTATATGGCCTGCCGCCGTATCATCCTCAATACGATATTCCTTTTTCAGTACATAAAAACCGTTTCCGGCCGGCTCCAGTTTTTCCTCAAGCTCCTGCCGCCATGCCGGATGGGTAAAATCTCCGCTTCCAACGATGCCAATCCCCTTGCGTCTTGCCCACAAATCCAGATATTCCGGGGTACAATCCCTGCTGGTGGCCCTGGAGTAATGGGAATGGATATGCAAATCTGCAATGTACATAAAAACCTTCTTTCCTTTTGTAAGGCTTCTTCTCTTTTGTGTTCCTTCCTCTGCCCCAAAATTTTTATTTATATCACCAGCATTGCATCTCCAAAACTGAAAAACCTGTATCTTTCTTTTACTGCTTCTTTATAAGCATCCAAAACCTGTTCCCGGCCGGCCAGCGCCGACACCAGCATAAGAAGCGTCGACTGGGGCAAATGGAAATTCGTAATCAAGCCGTCAATACACTTAAAACGGTAACCTGGATAAATAAAAATCTCTGTCCAGCCGCTTCCTGCCGTCACAAATCCCTGTTCATCTGAAGCCGCTTCTAGGGTCCTGCAGCTTGTGGTCCCGACAGCGATCACCCGGCGGCTTTCTGCCTTGGCCCGGTTAATCTTTTTTGCCTCCTCTTCCTCAATACAGAAAAATTCCGAATGCATATGGTGTTCTTCCACCACTTCCTCCTTAACCGGCCGAAACGTTCCAAGGCCCACATGGAGGGTGACGTTTACGATCTCCACCCCTTTTGCGCGTATCTCTTCCAGAAGCTTTTCTGTAAAATGAAGGCCCGCAGTGGGAGCCGCCGCCGAACCGTCATACCTGGCATATACGGTCTGATACCGGTTTTTATCCTTCAAAGGGTGGGTAATATAAGGGGGTAACGGCATCTGTCCCAGCTTATCCAGAATTTCTTCAAAAATTCCTTCATAAGAAAACTGAATCAGCCGGTTTCCATCTTCCACCACATCTATAACAGTGCCTTTCAAAAGCCCGTCCCCAAAAGAAATCACCGTGCCAGGCTTCGCCTTTTTCCCAGGCTTTACCAGGGTTTCCCAGATATCATCCTTCTGCCGCTTCAAAAGCAGCGCCTCTATGACGGCGCCTGTTTCCTCTTTCACCCCAAAAAGCCTGGCTGGAATCACCTTGGTATTATTGATAACCAGGCAGTCACCATTTTGTAGTTCTCCGACGATCTCTTTAAAAACTCTGTGACGGATATTTCCCGTCTCCCGGTCAAGCAGCAACAGCCTTGAAGCGCTTCGATCCGACAGCGGATCCTGGGCAATCAGCTCTTTTGGCAGTTCATAATCAAAATCCTTTACATTCATTGTTTTCTCCTTCTGGCATACTTGTCGATAATAAGGGGGCTGTTGCAAAATTAAACTATACTTGATATTTTGCAACAGCCCCTTTTTAATTTTTCTTAAGATTCATCTCTGGCCAGTACACTAATGCGCCGGCCTGTTGATATTTAATAAAACCACGCGGGATATTTGTTTATCTGCAAGGCAGATTTCCCACAGTGCAGCGGTGGCCGCGGCTGGAAAATTCAACACGGCAGACAAACAGACAAGAGGGGTTGCCCAAATATCAGCCAGTCACTACATTAGTCATCTTCTTCCGAGGGATCCGCCGTTGTCAGGAATCCTGCGCCAATATAGCAGGTTTCTCCCTCATAAATCACTCTGCTCCACTCATCATTGTAACCGGTCCTCTTCAAGGATTCTCCCTCCAGGAGG
This sequence comes from uncultured Lachnotalea sp., assembly GCA_948470255.1. Lineage (GTDB taxonomy): Bacteria > Bacillota > Clostridia > Lachnospirales > Lachnospiraceae > Lientehia. Next base: position 46,899 of record CAOKOS010000009.1, on the reverse strand, counting down.
GTTCCAACCACTTCTGCGCTTTCCTCAGGTGACTTACGGATTCTTACGCTTTCCTTTGCATAAACCCGTTCGTCCGTTTCAGTAAAGCCATCATCCTCCGGCTCCGTCATAGTCAGGAATCCAGCCGCTATGTAGCAAGTCTCCCCTCCGTATTCCACACGGCTCCAGTTGTCATTGTAACCTGTCCGGTGGATGGACTCGCCAGCCTGAATCGTCCCGGCTACTTCCGCATCAGATTCAGGCGCTTTCCTGATATTTACGCCTTCTTTTGCATAGACTGTTTCATCTACATCTGTAAACGTACTGTTGTCTGCCGCGGCCGGCGTTTCTGCCGGTGTTTCCGCAGCACTGGTTTCTTCGGGCGCTTCACTCTCCGCCGGTGTCTCTGGCGTACTACCCTCCGGCGTCGTGCCGTTCAGCTTGCTCACCAGCGCATTTAAGGCTTCATCTGACGCCATCGCTACATTCAGCCTGTTATCTACGTCATTCAGTAAAGCTTTGATATCCTCCCGCGCGTTAATTTCTTCCATATAGGCGACAACCTGGCTGTCCATGCCATTTTCCTGGTTAAAGATATATAACCCGCCTTCATTGTTAGTGCAGATATAAAGGCGAATCAAACAAGGGGCAGCAGTTTCCACATTAAGAAACTTCATATCGTATGCCACATAAACGACATAACTGCCCTCTGTCGGGCCGTTTAACGTATAGCAGGAAATATTCTGATAGCTCTCTACAAATTCTCTCTCCGCCTGAAGCTGATCTACAGAAATAGAATCCGCAGAGTCCACAAGAGCTGATAAAGCCTCCACATCACAGTTTTGGACTGCCGTAAAATAAGCATTTACCAGATCATTGACTGCCTGGTTTGTGTCCTTCTCCAGACTGCCCCCGGTAAGTTCCGGCGCCGGTGTTTCCGCACTCTGCGTTACAAGCTGTGAACTTTCTGTTTTTGTCTCCCCATCATCTTTTTTCAATTTCCCCACAACAATAATGACAGTGATTACCACAAGGATGGCAACCAGCGCCAGAATGATATACTTTCCATATAGTTGCAAAAACTCGTCAAAAGAACGGTTTGGTTTTTCCCTTTTAGGAGAACCCCCTTCTGCCTTCTTCATATCAACATCCGGCTTTTCCTGCCTAGATTTCAGTTCGTCCATTTAAAAAGCCTCCTTTTCTGATAGACAGCACTATGCTGTCTTAAGCATAAGTACATAATAGCAAAAACAATGAAAAAAAGCAATCGAAAAGCAATATCCTCATAATTTTTTAAAATTTTTTCATTTTTCCCTTGCTCTTCTTTTACAAATGAGTTAAAATATCTTTTGTTGGACTTTACATGCACCTGTAGCTCAGTGGATAGAGCAGTGGCCTCCGGAGCCACGTGCGGTGGTTCGATTCCACTCAGGTGCAGTCCTTCTTTATTCTGTTGGCCGTTCGGCGATTTTTCCCATTTATGGATCTTTTAATTTTTCTATCACACCCTTCTGGAGGTATGTCTATGAACTATTCTGAATTTCTGTCTCAAATCTGCCACATCATGAAAAAACAGTATCCTGAAGCTTCCATATCCGTACAGCCAGTTCTTAAAAATAACGGCCGGCGCCTCGACGGTCTGCTGATTTTGTATCCTGGCGAAAACATTGCCCCTTCCATCTATCTTAATTCTTATTATACCAGCTATTCAAAAGGAGCGCCTTTGGAAGACATCCTGGAAGATATCAAGGGCATTTACGAAAAACACCGGATTCCTGTACCATTTGATATCTCCATATTTCAGCATTTTGAGCGTATACAAAAAAAGATTTTTTTCCGCCTCATAAACCAGTCCTCCAATCTTGAACTCCTCTCCGATGTCCCCCATCTGCCGTTTCTTGATCTGGCCATTGTCTTTTTTCTCTCCCTGGAAAATGAAACCATCGGAAGTTCCACAGCATTGATTCACAACAAACACCTGGAACTTTGGAACACTACTAAAGAAGAACTGTTTCCCCTGGCCAGATCCAACACCCGTACCTTGGCGGGATACGAAATCCTCCCCATGGAGCAGTTGCTTTTTCCTGAAATAAAATCAGAAGCATCCTTCCCCTCCTACGCTGCCCATACCCTTTTTGTATTAAGCAGCCATACCCGCGCATTTGGCGCTGCCTGCCTTCTATATGAAGATATTCTGGCTTCCTTTGCCGATGAAATCCAGGATGACTTTTATGTGCTTCCCAGTTCTATCCATGAAGTCCTCCTCATCCCGGCCAAAAAAAGCCCTCCCGCAAAAGCCCTTCAGGAAATGGTGCGGGACATCAATGAAACTGAAGTTGCTCCTGAGGATATCCTCTCCAACCAAATCTACCTTTACAGGGCGGCTGAACATTGTTTAAAGATCGTTCTTTTCACCGGATATTGTCCAGAAAACCAGTTTTCTGAATCTTTGAAATGTAAAAGGAGCCTCCTCCCGGCAGATTCTCCTTCATCCACCGGGAAAAAACTCCCCCTCTGATTAATTTTCTTTCTGTTCCTCAGAAGATTCCTGAGGCACATCTTTCATTGACAGGTTAATCCGTCCCATCCTGTCAATCTCCATAACTTTAACAGTTACTTCATCCCCGATGTTTACCACATCTTCCACTTTCCCGACTCTCTTCTGGGATAATTTGGAAATATGAACCAATCCGTCTTTATTGGGAGCCAATTCCACAAAAGCCCCAAAATTCATAATTCGGACTACTTTTCCAGTGATAATCTCGCCAGGCTCCACGTCATTGACAATCCGGTTAATAATGGTGATCGCCCTTTCAATCATCCCTTTATCAGTGCCGCATACCGATACAGAACCATCGTCCTCAATGTCGATCTTTACGCCAGTTTCCTCAATGATCCTGTTGATCACTTTTCCCTGCTTGCCAACCACATCGCCGATCTTGGTGGGATCAATCTGAATCTGGGTAATCTTCGGGGCATACTGGCCAACCTCTGGACGAGGCTCAGCAATCACCGGTTTCATAACTTCATCAAGGATATACAGTCTGGCCTCCCGCGTCCTGGCAATGGCTTCCTCAATAATGGCTCTTGTCAGCCCGTGAATCTTAATATCCATCTGGATGGCAGTGATTCCTTTGTGGGTTCCTGCCACCTTAAAGTCCATATCACCGAAGAAATCCTCCAGCCCCTGGATATCTGTCAATACAATATAATCATCATCCGTATCTCCCGTCACAAGACCACAGGAGATACCGGCAACAGCGCTTTTAATAGGTACGCCTGCTGCCATCAGAGACAGAGAAGAAGCGCACACACTGGCCTGGGAGGTGGAGCCGTTGGATTCCAAAGTCTCTGACACCGTCCTGATGGCATAGGGGAATTCTTCTTCACTGGGCAGAACTGGCAAAAGCGCACGCTCCGCCAACGCCCCATGGCCGATTTCACGGCGTCCCGGCCCTCTGCTGGGTCTTGTCTCTCCAACAGAATAGGAAGGGAAATTGTAATGGTGCATATATCTTTTAGAAGTCTCATTTTCGTCGAGGCCGTCCAGTTTCTGACGTTCGGAAAGGGGCGCCAGCGTACAGGCATTTAAAATCTGGGTCTGCCCACGGGTAAACATGCCGGAGCCATGCACTCTCGGAAGAAGGTCAACCTCAGCAGCCAGATGACGGATTTGGGTAATCTCCCTTCCGTCAGGACGTTTATGATCTTTTAAAATCATCTTACGCACTGTTTTTTTCTGGTATTTATAAAGAGCCTCACCAATCAGCGGCATCCAATCCGGATGCTCTTCTGCATAGCGCTCCTCCAGTTTTTCTGTCAGCTTTTTAATATTCTCTTCCCGTACCTGTTTCACATCGGTAAATACAGCCGCCTCCATTTCCTCTCCGGAAATCGCAGTGGTCATGTCTTCCCACAGCTCGACAGGAGTTTCACAGCTTTCATAAGTATGCTTGGATTTTCCACATTCCGCCACAATAGTATCAATAAATTTGATAATTTCCTGGTTCATGCTGTGGGCGGCAAAAATAGCTTCAATCATCTTTGCTTCCGGTACTTCATTGGCGCCCGCCTCAATCATAATCACCTTATCCCTGGTGGAAGCGACAGTCAGCGCCAGATCAGACACTTGCTTCTGGGCTGCAGTGGGGTTAAAGACCAGTTCCCCGTCAATCATGCCCACCTGGGTGGCAGCTGTCGGGCCGTCAAAAGGGATGTCAGAAATAGAAACCGCAATGGCAGACCCCAACATGGCAGTCAGCTCAGGGCTGCACATTGGATCCACAGACATGACCAGATTATTCAAAGTCACATCATTTCTGTAATCTTTAGGAAATAAAGGACGCATGGGGCGGTCAATGACACGTGCAGTCAAAGTTGCATTTTCAGAAGCCTTTCCTTCTCTTCTATTGAAACCTCCGGGAATTTTCCCCACCGCGTAAAGCTTCTCCTCAAATTCCACACTTAAAGGGAAAAAGTCAATCCCTTCCCTAGGCTTATCAGAAGCCGTCGCGGTAGAAAGCACCACTGTATCACCGTAATGCATAAACGCCGCGCCATTGGCCTGGGCTGCAACACGTCCCACATCAACAGTCAAAGTCCTTCCTGCTAATTCCATCGAAAAACTCTTATACATAAGATTCTCCTTATTTAAGGGCGGAAGCCATCGAAACTACTGAAAAATACACTTTCCAAAAACTGTACTTTTCAGTGGTCTCGAAGTAACCTTCCGCAGTGTCAATAGTTTCTTCCGGACTTTTGCCGCCCGGATTCCACAGGGCAAGAACAGGGTGGATCTCTCCACCCTGGCGCCCTTAAAATTCTCAGTTATTTTCTGATGCCAAGACGTGCTATCAGATTCCTGTATGCTTCAATATCGTTTCTCTTCAGATAGTCCAAAAGCCCGCGTCTCTGGCCTACCATCTTCAAAAGCCCGCGTCTGGAATGATGGTCTTTCTGGTTCACCTTCAAATGCTCAGTGAGTTCTGCAATCCTGGCAGTAAGAATGGCGATCTGAACTTCAGGAGAGCCAGTATCTCCAGGCTTTCTGCCATAAGCCTCAATAATCCCTGCTTTCTTTTCCTTTGAAATCATGTTGTTTCCTCCTTAACCTACTTTGTTCACACCAAATACCCGGCATCGGCAGGAGCCTCCAAATGCTGAGTATTGGCGCAGTTTCACACCGCTACAGTATAACACATGTGTTTCTGATTGTAAACTAATATTTTTCCCCGTTCTCCTGGAAAAACCGGCGGCTTTCTTCTGCATCTTTTGCAAGCTGCCCTTTCAGTTCTTCCACGGAGGTAAATTTCTGCTCTTTTCTCTGATAATGAAAAAGCTGTACATCCAGGGTTTTTCCGTAGACGTCTTTGTCAAAATCAAAAATGTAAGTTTCCACCCCTTTTGGATAATTCCCTTCTATGGTAGGTTTATACCCCACATTGGAAACTCCTCTATAAGTTTTCCCATCCAGTTCCACCGCCGCAGTATAGACTCCATTGGGAGGCAGAAGCTTCTCCGGCGCCGGAATCTGGTTCACCGTAGGCATACCAAACGTCCGCCCCAGATGGTTTCCATGAACCACCTCTCCCGTCACTGTGTACGGATATCCTAACAGCCGGTTGGCCCTCTCCACATTTCCGCAAAGAAGCTCCTCCCTCACCAGTGTGCTGCTGATAATACGGTTTTCCGAATCCTTTTCTTTTTCGATTACAGTAAGTTTATAGCCGTAACAGGCCGCAAGCTTTGAAAGAAGCTCTACATTTCCCCGCCTTTTATAGCCAAAACAAAAATCCGGTCCTGTGACCACCGATTTTGCATTAAGACCTTTCACTAAAACTTGTTCTACAAATGCTTCCGGCTCCATATGGCAGACATCTTCAGTGAAAGGATATTCCACCATCAGGTCAAGCCCCAGCCGTTCCAGGTGAAGCCTCTTTTCCCTGTTGGTTAAAAGTACTGGCTGTACTTCCCCTTCTGTCAATGTCCTGGGCGGCCTGCCAAAAGTAAATACCGTTGTCAAAAGCCCCTCTGCTTTCGCCTTTAGTACTTCTCCCAACAGCTTTCTATGGCCTCTGTGGATTCCGTCGAATTTCCCCAAAGTGACAGCTGACGGCCCCTTTACAAGCAATTCCGTCTGTCCGGTAATCAATTTCATGTCTGTTCCTCGTGCCTTCTATAGAAATAAAAGTATAAAAAAGATTGCGCAAAGCGCAATCGCCGCGCGTGAGCGGTGACTGAAAGGCTAATTCCCTTTCCGCGAACTGCGCATCCCCCGGAGGGTTTTTTACTTTATAGGACGCAGTTTCCTATAAAAAACAAAGAATCCTGCTTGCAGGATTCTCCGCCTGCGGCGGATCGCTTCAGCGATATAATTCCTCTCCGCCGCAGTGCAATCCTCGCGGAGCTTTTTTACTTTATAGGACGCAGTTTCCTATAAAGGAACAAAGATTGCGCAAAGCGCAATCGCCGCGCGTGAGCAGTGACTGAAAGGCTAATTTCCTTTCCGCGAACCACGCATCCCCCGGAGGGTTTTTTACTTTATAGGACGCAGTTTCCTATAAAGTAACAACAAAATCCTACACCGCAGGGCGCTCCTCCCGAAAGCTTCTTTTTTATCTTATGGGAAACCTTGTTCCCTATAAGATAAAAAACAGTGTCTCTGGATGGTAAAAATTCCCTTTCTCTTCATAAGAATAAATCCCGATAAAATTCCCGCCCCAGTCGTAAACCCTGATTTTCTCCGGGAAATCTCCGCCTTTTCCTTTCCCTGCTTCTTTCCCCTCAATATCCTGTCCGGCTTCCTGCGCCAGTTCCCCAAGCTTCATGGGATTCCCGTTATAAAGCCGCTTTCCGGCCGTTTCCTTTGCACGGTAAGCTGGATAAGAAAGAAACAGAGTATCCACAGGTGTCAGGAACCGCTCCAAAGCCCCCTCGTCCCGCAAGCTCTCAATCTGTTTCAATGTCATGGCATCTTTTATATGAAAATCTGACACACTGATCCGCACCAGGCTTTCCATACATCCACCGCATCCTATGCGGTTTCCAATATCATGGCAGAGTGTACGGATATAAGTCCCTCTGGAACAGTTCACTGTCATAGTAACCCGAGGAAGCTCCACCTTTTCAATCACTATCCTGTGGATCTGCACCTGCCGTTTTTTCCGCTCCACTTCCTTTCCTTGTCTGGCAAGCTCATACAATTTCTTTCCGCCGACTTTTAACGCCGAATACATGGGCGGAAGCTGTTCATATTCACCCACAAAACTCATGACAGCCTCTTTTATGGCCGCCTCCTCCGCTTCCACCTCACATTCCTTTTGAATCTTTCCTGTCGTGTCCTGTGTATCGGTTGTGATACCAAGAAGCAATACCGCCCGGTACTCCTTATCCTTTTCCGTCAAAAGGCCGCAGACTTTTGTAGCCTTTCCAAGGCAGACAGGAAGTACACCTTCAGCTTCCGGATCCAGTGTACCTGTATGGCCGATTTTTTTCTGTTTCAAAATTCCGCGGAGCTTCGCCACCACATCATGTGAGGTAAAGCCCCGCTCCTTATACACATTCAATAATCCGTCCACGCTCTTTTCAACCCTCTCATTCAGATACGGACTGTTTCCCAGCGCTCTTTTGTAGTTTTATGAAGCTCTTTACCGCAGCCCCGCTTCCATAAGCTGTTTCTCAATATGTTCTGACAAATTGTTGACTACATCGTGAACAGAACCCGACATGGTACAGCCTGCCGCACGTATATGACCGCCGCCGCCAAAAAAAGCCGCAATCTTGCTCACATCCACCACTTGATTGGAGCGCATACTGACCTTGTACTCCTGCGGCGCTGTCTCGCAGAGGAAAATCGCGCACTCCACTCCTTTTGTCACCCGGAGCTGGTCGATAATCCCCTCCAGATCCTTTGCCTTCGCCTGATAAAATTCCATGTTTTTCTTGCGGACAGCCGAAAAAATGCATAAGCCATCCATGAAAAGCACACTTTCTGTCAACATCCTTCCAAGGATCTGATTCTGCCTGTAAGTTTTCTCATAAAAAGTTTTATCAATAATTTCAGAAAAATTAATTCCCTTGTCCATCAGCCTGCCGGCAATCTCCATGGTTTCTCCCGTGGTATTGGAATGTTTGAAGACTCCCGTATCATGAATCATCCCCATGTACAGACATTCCGCCACACTTTTGTCCACAAACTCATCCTCCATCAGTGTATATAAAACCTCACTGGTGGCGCTTCTGTCCGGGCAAACGTGGGAAACCCCTGCGAATCCGGCATTGGTCACGTGGTGGTCGATGCAGACTGTATTTCCTGCATGGTCGAAATAAAAAGCAAAAGCTCCAAGCCGCTCTTTGTCGCTGGTATCCAACGCAATACACAGATCATAAACCGTCCCGTCTGCGGCATCATGGCTGATCTCCCCCGCTCCTTTTAAGAAGTGAAAAGAATCGGGAATCTCCTCCAGGTATACCTGAACAGACAACTCCGGCGCAGAATTCTTCAGATAATTCTTAAGTCCCAGACAGGCTCCCACGCAATCTCCGTCCGGCCTAACATGGCCAAGGATGGCTGCGTTTTTCGCCTGGCCCAGAATATCCTTAATCTTCTCCATCCAAAGCTTCCTCCTCTTTTCCCACCACATCATCAATAAGCCTTGTCATATGGACGCCATATTCAATGGACTGGTCTAAAATAAAAGTAATCTCCGGCGTATTTCTTAAATTGATAGATTTTGCCAGTGCCCGCCTTATATATCCCACCGCATTTTTAAGTCCGTCCAAAGTCGCCCTGGCTGCTTCCTCATTTCCCAGGACACTTATATATGCCTTGCAGTATTTCAAATCCGGAGCCACCTCCACCGCCACGACCGAAGTCATGGGGTGGATTCGGGGATCTTTTACTTCTGTCCGGATAATGTTACTCAGCTCTCTTTGTACCTCACTGTTGATACGGATATTTTTTATGCTGTTCTTACGCATGTCTCACCAATCCTTCCGGGATCTTTCCTACCGGGGAACTTCCTCCATGATATATGCTTCCACCATATCGTCTTCCCTGAGGTCATTAAATCCCTCAAATACAAGCCCACATTCAAAGCCTTTGGCCACTTCTTTTACATCGTCCTTAAACCGCCTGAGAGATGCAAGCGCCCCCTCAAAGAGCTGTTCCCCGTCACGGGTTATACGCACACTGCAGTTTCTCTGGAATTTTCCATCCAGGACATAAGAACCTGCAATGGTTCCGACACCTGAAGCTTTGAAGGTCTGGCGAACCACCGCATGGCCAATGACCTTTTCCTCAAAGATGGGATCCAGCATACCTTTCATGGCTGCTTCCACATCTTCGATAGCCTGGTAAATCACCTTATATAAGCGGACGTCCACCTTCTCCTGCTCCGCCACAGATTTTGCCATGGCATCCGGCCGCACATTAAAACCGATGATGATGGCATTGGAAGCAGAAGCCAACGATACATCCGACTCATTGATAGCCCCCACGCCTCCGTGGATCACCTTCACCACCACTTCCTCATTGGACAGTTTCACAAGACTCTGCTTCACAGCTTCCACAGAACCCTGTACATCGGCTTTGATAATAATTCCCAGCTCTTTTACATTTCCTGCCTTGATCTGATTGAACAAGTCATCCAGGGACAGCTTCGCTTTCGTATCATCCAAAAGCTTCTCCCTGCCCTCAGAAATAAAGGTTTCCGCAAAGCTTCTCGCTTCTTTCTCTGTCTCAGGAGAAACAAAAATCTCACCTGCGCTGGGCACATCGTTGAGTCCCAGGATTTCCACCGGTGTGGAAGGGTCGGCCTCTTTCACCCTGCGCCCTTTATCATCCATCATGGCTCTTACCTTGCCGTAACAAGGGCCTGCAGCAATGGCATCTCCCACATGGAGGACACCCTTCTGCACCAGGATAGTAGCCACCGGGCCTTTACCCTTATCTAGCTCTGCCTCAATGACAAGGCCTCTGGCCCTACGGTCAGGATTGGCCTTAAGCTCTTTGACTTCCGCTGTCAGAAGGATCATTTCCAGCAGATTCTCAATTCCTTCTTTTGTATGGGCGGATACCGGCACAAAAATCGTACTTCCACCCCAATCCTCAGGCACAAGCTCATACTCCGCCAGTTCCTGTTTCACTCTCTCAATGTTGGCGCTGGGTTTATCAATCTTGTTGATTGCCACTATGATCTCTACCCCCGCCGCCTTGGCATGGTTGATTGCCTCCACCGTCTGGGGCATAACACCGTCGTCAGCCGCCACAACAAGGATCGCAATATCCGTGGCCTGCGCTCCTCTCATTCTCATGGCCGTGAAAGCTTCATGGCCGGGCGTATCCAAAAATGTGATCTTCTGCCCAGAAATCTCCACCACCGACGCACCGATGTGCTGTGTGATCCCTCCTGCCTCCCTGGCGATGACATTGGTTTCCCGAATGGCATCCAAAAGGGAAGTCTTTCCATGATCCACATGGCCCATGACACAGACAACAGGCGGGCGGGGAACCAAAGAATCTTCCGGATCCTCAATATCTTTCAGAAGTTCCTCGATCACATTGACCTTGACTTCCTTCTCACAAAGGACTTCAAACTCCATGGCAATTTCTTCCGCCGTATCATAATCAATTTCCTGGTTGATTGTCACCACTTTTCCCTGCATAAACAGCTTCTTGACAATGGCTGAAGGCTGCTGTTTCATCTTATCCGCCAGTTCCTTTATGGTTAAAATCTCAGGAATTACTATGGTCTTTACTTCAGGGACTTCCGGCTTCTGTACCTGTGGCGCAGGCTTCGCCCCCGGTTTAACCGGAGCCTTCATCCCCTTTTTCGGCATCTTCTTTTCAAAATCATCGCCCTGCTTCTTATCGTACTTGCTGCCCTGGCGCCCTCCTGTTTTCTGCTTCTGTTTTCCCTGGTTCTTCTGGGTGCTGTCAAGGCCCGGCGCAGGCACGGAAAAGCTTCCTCTTCTTCCTTCTCCGGGACGTGCGTTCCCTCTGCCCTCCCCGGGACGTGCAGGGCCTCTACGTCCGTCGCGGTTCACCTGCCCGGAACGTTCATTTCTTTCTCCGCCTCTTTCGTTCCTGTCTCCATAGGGCTTTCCTGTATTCCGGTCCCCAGAAGGCCTCCTTGTTCCATCAAAAGGACGCTGGCCCTGACGCTCCCCGGAGGGACGTCTTGTTCCGTCAAAAGGACGCTGGCCCTGGCGCTCTCCGGCCGGCCTTCTGCCTGCTTCCGCAGGACGCTGGCCGTCTTTATATACGTTTTGGCCGTCCCTGTATACATTCTGCCCTTCTTTATAAAGTGTTCTTCTATCAGGGGTTCTGGCAGGCGCCGCCGACTGTGTTTTTACCTCAGCCGCTGCTTCCGGCTTTGATATAAACGCCGCCTCTTTCTTTCCTTCTGAAACTGCAGGTGTTTTGCCTTCTGCCCCCGGCGCCGCAGATTGGGGCGCCGGCTTCACCGTCGGTTTAGGGCCTACCGGTCTTGCAGATACCCTGGCCGGCTGGCGGTCCCCCGAAGGACGGGCAGCCTGACGCTCCCCGGAGGGGCGAGTCTGCTGGCCTGGAACGCCTGGGCGGGCCGGGCTGCCGGGACGCCTCATCCCGCCAGGGCCTGCCGGACGGGCGCTGCCGCGCCCCTTTCCTGCCTGAGAACTGTTTTGGGAACGGAATACTGCCGTAATCCTCTTTTTCGGCGCGGCCTCCTGCTTTGGTTCTGGCTCCGGCTTCGGTTCCGGCGTGGGCGCATATACCTGTCGAACCATCTCAGCCTGTTCCCCGTCAATTACACTTAAAGGACTCTGGACGTTGACGCCGTTGGCCTGAAGTACATCTAAGATCTCTTTGTTGCTTTTATCTATTTCTTTTGCAAGCTCATGCACTCTCATTTTTATCATACTTACTACCTCCGTCTGATCACTCACTTTTTATCTGTTTAACCACAGCATCCCGGAAGCCTGCATCCGTCAACGCCACAGAAGCCCGATACTCTCTTCCAATGGCAGCGCCCAGGTCTTCTTTTTTACCCCAAAAGTACAAAGGAACTTTATAGTAAGTACACATATTTGTGAACATTTTCTTTGTATTGTCTGACGCGTCTTCTGCTGCAATCACCAATGTGGCTTTCCCTGACTTAACAGCCTTTTCTGTCAAGAACTCTCCGCTTACAAGCTTACCGGCCTTCATGGCCAGGCTTAAAAGCGACAGCGCTTTATCTGTTCTCAATCGTCTCCAGCTCCTTTCTGAGACTTTCATAAACCTCTCTGGAAACAGGCATTTTGAAGGAACGCTCCAGGCCCCTTCCTTTCACCGCACGTTCCAGACACTCTTTGTCAAAGCACAGATACGCTCCGCGTCCGTTTTTCTTTCCGGTGGCATCCAGGATAATATCCCCCTCGGCTGTTTTCAAAATACGGATCATCTCTTTTTTGTTCTTCATTTCTCCGCAGCCGATACACTGTCTCTGTGGACTTTTCTTTTTTACACTCATGGAATCACGCTCCGCCAAGAATTACTGCTGCGCGTCTTCATCATAGACGCCGCTTTCTGCTCCATACTCTGCTTCCAAAGGATGCTCTGCTTCATAGTCATCTGTATAACCATCGTCCGCGTAATCGCCCCCTTCGTAACCATCTGCATATCCTTCCTCCAGATAGCCTTCTTCGTAATCGTAATCCTCGTAGCTGTCGTATTCCCCCTCCATGCCTTCTTCGTATCCGATTTCCTCAAGAAGGCCGGATTCTCTTGCCTGAGTCTCACTTTTTATATCAATCTTGAAGCCAGTGAGCCTGGCTGCAAGCCTTGCGTTTTGCCCTTCCTTTCCGATGGCCAGTGAAAGCTGGTAATCCGGCACAATCACCTGCGCCGTCTTTTCATCATCATCGGCCACAACACAAATCACTTTGGCAGGGCTTAAGGCATTCTCAATGAGCAGTGCAGAATTATCACTCCAGTTGATAATATCAATTTTTTCTCCCCGCAGTTCTTCTACCACAGCTCCTACCCTGGCGCCATTCAAACCCACACATGCGCCGACCGGGTCTACGTTTGGATCATTGGAATGTACCGCCATTTTTGTCCTGGAACCTGCCTCCCTGGCAATGCTCCTAATTTCCACGATTCCGTCCTTGACCTCCGTCACTTCTGATTCAAAAAGCCGCTTTACCAGTTCCGGATGGGTCCTGGATACCAGTATCCGCGGGCCTTTGGTGGTATCCTTCACCTCAAGGATATATACCTTGATCCGTTCGGTGGGCATGAATGTTTCTCCCTTGACCTGTTCGTTCTCGTTGAGCATGGCGTCCACTTTGCCCAGGTTGATACTGACGTTTCTCCCAAGGTATCTCTGGACAATGCCTGTAACCACCTCTTTTTCCTTCCCGCAGAACTGATTGTACAATACCTTACGTTCTTCCTCACGGATTTTCTGTAAAATCACGTTCTTCGCATTCTGGGTGGCAATCCTTCCAAATTCTTTTGACTTAATCTGTATCTGAGCCGTGTCGCCGATTCCCAGATGAGGGTCAATCTCCCTGGCCTCCTCCAAAGAAATCTGAAGTACCGGATCTTCCACTTCCTCCACAACCTCGCGCTCCGCATATACGGAAAAATTGCAGGTTTCCCTGTCAATAACCGCTTTTACATTATCTGCTTTCCCAAAATGGGTTTTACATGCCTGAATCAAAGAATTCTCAATGGCTTCCAGAAGAGTTTCCTTGCTAATATCTTTCTCCTTTTCCAAAAGCTCAAGGGCTTCCTTCAATTCTTTGTTTTCTTTCATTTTTCCGCTTCCTCCTCTTTGCCTCCCTTTCGGGACGTGTTCTTTCTATATAAATATCTGAGATCATCCATCAATAAAAACATGTCTTTTTCCTTAAAAGCCAAAAGCCAGGCGGAGCAGCGCTATTTCCCCTTTTTCAAACGTAAGGGTTTCTCCTTCCTCCGTTTCAATGGACACAGTCCCGTCGTCATAGCCGGAAAGAATTCCGCAGAATTCTTTTTTGTGATCCTTTGGGCGGTACAGGCGGATCTCCACTTCCTTTCCCATACTCCTGGCAAAATCTTTTTCCTTTTTTAAGGGGCGCCCAAGTCCCGGGGAGCTGACTTCCAGAATATAGCTGTCAGCGATATAATCTTCCTTATCTAAAAGATCACTTAAAGCCCTGCTGACAACCTCACAGTCATCCACCGCAATTCCGCCCTCTTTATCAATATAGGCCCGCAGATAACGGGTTCCCCCCTCTTTTACAAACTCCACATCGACCAATTCAAACTGATGGGCAACGACAATGGGGATCAGAAGCTCCTCTGTCCGTTTTTCAATATCCTCTTTTCTTGTCAGCATAACCTGACCCCTTTCTAATATAATATCAGAACAAAGAATCCTGCTTTCTTCGCGGAATGTTTGTTTATCATATAGGGAATCAAGTTTCCTATACGATAAACAAAGAGTGGACTTCCGCCCACTCTTTATCATCCTGTCATATTTTTATCGTATCTACTATAGCACACTTTTTTAGGTATTGCAAGTATTTTTCCCCAGTTTCCGCATTTTACGCGGACACAAATAAAATCAGAAGCAGGAAAACTTATGTCATTGGCAAGGCAGCCATTACATGTTTACCACATGGATCGGCGCCCCGTCGAAGTAACCCTTCAGGTTATCCGCCGTCATATCCATGATTCTCTGCCGGCTTTCTTTGGGAGCCCAGGATATATGCGGTGTAATGATACAATTTTTTGCCTTGAGAAGTGGATTGTCCCCTTTGATCGGTTCCGTGGATACCACATCCACACCTGCCGCATACACTTTCCCTGAATTCAGTGCATCTGCCAAATCCTGCTCCACCACAAGGGGGCCGCGGCTGTTGTTTAAGATGATCACGCCATCCTTCATCTTTCCAATGGTTTCTTTGTTGATGATCCCTTCCGTCTCCGGGAACAGCGGGCAATGGAGGGCGACCACGTCTGATTCCTCCAGCAGCCTGTCTAAATCCGTATATTCCCCGATGGCTTTCCCGCTTTCGCTCTGGAAATTGTCATAGGCCAGTACACGCATCCCCATGGCTTTTGCTATTTTCCCTGTAGTCTGCCCAATGCGTCCAAAACCAATGATACCGATGGTTTTGTCTGCCAGCTCAATCAACGGATAATCCCAGAAGCACCAGTCCTGATTCGTCTCCCAGCGTCCCTCATGCACTGCCTGGGAATGATGGGCCACATGGTGGCAGATTTCCAACAGCATGGCAATGGCAAACTGCCCAACTGCAGCCGTCCCATAGGTGGGGATATTGGAGACAGGAATATTTTTTTCCTTTGCATATTGATAATCCACCACATTATATCCGGTGGCCAGCACACTGATAAATTTCATGTTGGGGCAGGCATCGATGACGTTCCTGGTGATCGGTGTCTTATTGGTAAGTACCACTTCCGCTTCCCCGATGCGGGCAATGATCTCGTTTTCATCTGTAAGAGATGTCCTGTCGTAAACCGTTAAATCTCCAAATTTTTCAATTCCTTCCCAGCTTAAATCCCCGGGATTTTCTGTATATCCGTCAAGTACTACTATCTTAGCCATATAAACTTCCCCCTAATCTTCCAGCAGCGCCCACGCCCGGTTCACTACGCGTTTTGTATTTGCAAGAATGATATCCGCATCCTCCTTATCCCAGGGGGACACTTCCATAGAAAGGACATAGGGATTTTCCGCCTGGAAAAATCCTTCCTCTTTCAATACGCGGAAATATTCCAGAAGCTGCTTTGTATCATTTTCGCTGTCCGGGAAGCCCATACGCGGATGTTTGTCCCCATAGGCCGGATACCCTTCTTTGACCACCGCATTCCCGAAATGGAAATGTGTGATGTAAGGCCTGAGTGTCCTCACCACAAACTGCGCCGTTTCATAAGTCGTCGGAAAATGCGACAGATCCACAAGAAGGCCGAAGTTTGCATGTGACATACGCATATCTGCTGCAAACCGCGCCGCATACGGCGCCGGTCCCATCAGGGCCTTTTTGTCCATATCATAGTCAAACACTTCCAGTTCCACCATCATACCTTTTGATGCCGCATAATTGCATACATTTCCTGTGGTTTTTAACAGTTGTTTATATGCCTCTTCTTTTGTTTCCTCTTCCCATTTTCCTGCCAGGAAAGCGATTCCTCCGGCTCCAAGGTATTCGGCCTCATCGACGGCCTCTAAAAGCGTAGCCTCCGCTTTTTTCCGTTCCTCTTCTTCCACCGCATTGGGGTTTAACCCGGGGCCCAAAAGCCTTGGCTGAGCGCCATAGCATACTTTCATGTGGGACTGCCTTAAAAGATCCCTGGCCTCCCGCCGCACTTCATCATCCTGGAACCTGCACACCTCCACCGCATCAAAAAAATCATCACAGGCGATTTTTTTGATGGAATCCAATACCGGATACCGTGGATGGCTCATCCACTGGATTGTCCCAATCTGAAAATATTTATGAATTGATTCTCTCATTCTGGTTTCCTCCTGATACATTCCCGCACTGTTTCCGCGATTTTTTCCGGCGTCAGTCCGTATTTTTCCTGCAGGGCGGCATAAGGCCCACATTCCCCATGGGTATCTTCCATACCGACAAACCCCTGAACCACATTGCAGCCGCCGGCGCTTAAAACCTCTGCTACGGCGCCTCCTAACCCTCCGGTCACCGAATGTTCTTCTGCCGTCACAATCACGTCCGTCTCCTTGGCGCAGCGGAGGATTAATTCCTGGTCTATGGGCTTTATGCAGAACATATCCACCACCCGGAGGCTAATCCCTTCTTTCTCCAGGATTTTGGCTGCTTCAAGCGCATGTCCCACCATCAGCCCGCAGGCAATGACTGTCGCCGCCGAACCTTCCTTAACAATCATTCCCTTTCCTTTTTCAAACACCGTATTTTCCTGGTATAATGCCGGGAATGCTTCCCGCGAAAGCCTCACATACACAGGCCCCGCTTCTTCTATGCAGTGTTTCACAATCCAGTCGGTCTGGGCTGCATCACTGGCCACATAAACCTGGAATCCCGGAAGTGTACGCATAATGGCAATATCTTCCAAAGCATGGTGGGTCGGCCCGTCAAATGCATCAGACATTCCGCCGTAAGCCCCCATAAGCTTCATATTTAATCCCGAATAAGAACCCAATGTCCTGGCCGCCAGAAACCCAATGCTGGTTAGAAATACGGCGAATGTATTCACAAAGGGGATTTTTCCCGTGGAAGCGAATCCTGCTGCCATTCCCAGCATATTCTGCTCTGCCACCCCCACATTGAAATGCCTCTCGGGAAATTTTTCAGCAAAAACACAGGATTTTGTCGAACCGGCCACATCTGCATCCAATACGACCACGTCAGGCCTGTCCCCGTATTCCGCCAATGCGCGTCCATATGCATCTCTGATACTTACGCTCATCCTTCCATTCCCCCTTTCAGTTCTTTCATCGCCTGCTCATAGCTGGCATCGTCAATGGGTTTCCCATGCCAGATATTTTTTCCTTCCATGAAAGATACGCCTTTTCCCTTTACCGTCTCTGCTATGATTGCCTTTGGCTTTCCTTTTCCTTCTTTTGCCTTGTCAATGCAGGCGCAAAGCTCTCCCACATCATGTCCGTCGCAGGTGTACACTTCCCAGCCGAATACACGGAACTTTTCACCCAAATCTCCCATAGGCATGATTTCTTCTGCCGTCCCATCCAGCTGCACATGGTTCCTGTCCACAATCAAAATCAGATTATCCGCTTTGAATTTGGCCGCGCACATGGCCGCTTCCCAACATGCGCCTTCGTTCAGTTCCCCGTCGCCGGCAACCACGTATACAGCCGCCGGGCTTTCATCCAGCTTAAGGGACAGCGCCATACCCAGGGCAGCGCTCATGCCAAGCCCCAAAGGGCCTGTTGTCAATTCTACCGCTTCCAGGGCGTGAGAACTGGGATGCCCCTGGAGTCTTGTATTCAGATCTCTGAGCGTTAAAAGTTCTTCCTGTGGTATAAATCCTGCTTTTGCCAGGGCCATATATAAAATCGGCGCCGCATGGCCTTTGGAAAGTATAATCCTGTCCCGGTCTTTATCCCTCACTGTATCCGGGGAAACATTCGCCTTTTCCTGATATAATACTGTCATGATCTCACAGGCGGAAAGGCTTCCTCCCGGATGTCCCGTCTGTTTTTTATGTAAAAGCTCAATTAATTCCACCCGCGATTCCCGGCAAATCTGTTCCAGTTCTTTTTGTCTTTCTTCCGATAATCCCATAGATCCCCATCCCTTCCTAGAACATTACTTTAAACACCTCTTCAAATACCTTAAGCGTCTCCTGCACATCCTCTCTTGTATGAGTAGTGGAAATATAGAATCTGCCTCTGGACGAATGTAAGCGTACGCCCCGCTTCAAACATTCTTTATAAAACCTTCCATATGTTTTCTTATCCACCTGGAAATTATCTGTCATGTCATGCATGGGGCCGTCAATTCCAAACTGAAGCTGCCATACGGATACCTGGCTGTCGCACCAGAGTTTTACACCGTATTTCTTTCCCAGCTCCCGCACACCCTTTACAATTTCTCCTGTAATTTCCGCCATTTTTTCATAAGTCCCAGGTTTCTCCAATTCTTTCAGTGTTGCCAGGGCAGCCGCTACGCAGAGGGGATTCGCATTAAACGTACCTGCCGGATGCACCCCGCTCTCCATGATGTCCCGCCTTCCGGCGACACCGGAGATGGGATATCCTCCCGCCACTGCCTTTGCAAAAGTCATCAGATCCGGAACTACGCCAAAATACTCAGCCGCCCCGCCAAGGGCCAGGCGGAATCCTGTAATTACTTCGTCAAAAATCAAAAGCGCCCCGTGTTCCCTGGTCAGTTTCCTGGCCGCTTCCAGATACCCCGGATTCGGAAGAATCGGCTCCGCATTATACATCACAGGTTCCATGATCACGCCGGCAATTTCGTTTCCATGACGTTTTAATACGTCTTCAAGCGCCTTCTCATCATTCCAGGGGATCACGATGATCTCGTCGGAGGCTTCCGGAAGCTGCCCCGGACATTCCAGGGTTTTCCATGGATGGCTCCTGGGACCCATGCCTGCCTTTGTCGCCGGATGGGCGCTCACATTGAGTTCATCTGCCCAGCCGTGATAATGTCCTTCAAAACGGACAATTTTTGTCTTTCCAGTATAAGCCCTGGCCAGCCGGACTGCCACCATATCAGCCTCCGTACCGGTACTCTGATATCCAACCATCTCTCCACAAGGCAGAATTTCCACCAGTTTCTTGGACAGTTGGTTCAGAGAACCGGTCGGAAGGGCAAAATGGGTACCTTCATCAATCTGTTTCTTAACCGCCTCATTGACGACGTCTGGAGAAAACCCCAAAATCGAAGGGCCAAATGAACCCATATAATCAATATATTCATTTCCGTCAACATCCCAAAATCTGGAACCTTTGCCCCGAACTGCATAAATCGGATATTCTTCATCCGGAGCCTTATGGATAGAACTTGCCACGCCTCCTACCAGATATTTTTTTGCTTCGTAAAAAAGTTGTTTCGACTCTTTCGTTTCGTACATTTTCTCCTTCCTTTCCTGCTCATTCTTCAAATTCCAGACGGTTTAAAATTCTGCCGGCCCCGGGCTTCTTTAAAACCCCTTCCCGCACTGCAAACTTTCCGTTTACAATGACGTGGACGATACCCTGGGGCGGCTTTTCCGGCTCCTTAAAATCATTTTCATATGCCAGCTCTTCCCAGCGGAACATGGTAATGTCCGCATAATACCCACATTTAATCTGTCCCCGCCCGGGGATTCTTAAAATATGGGCTGGAAGTGATGTAATTTTCCTGATTGCTTCTTCTATGGTGAATATCCCCTGTTCCCTGCACATATTTGCCAGAAATCTTATAAATATGCTGTAGGCAACCGGAGGAGTCCCGTATCCCATGATATTTCTTGTAATATCCGGTTTCTCAGGAAGGGCAACTGTATCTGTAATCGGGATACTGACAGGGCTTCTAAGCAGCCTTCCTGTTTCAAACTCTCTTTTGTCCAGGCACATGGCTCCTCTGATACCTGGGTCTTCTGTCAGAAGGTCAAACAATACTTCGATACAGTTGTTATAAACCAGTTCTCTCTCCGTACCGGGCATCCGCTCTTTTGTCAAATCCATCAATGTCTTCCCGCTTACGTCTGGAATCTTGCTTTCCGTAAACCGGTAATCCGCAGCCCAATAGGGATCTGTTGCTGGGTGGAGCATAGTCAGTTTGAATTTTCCTCCATTGATAAACGCCTTCATCTTTTCCCGGAAGTCTTTGTCCTTTAAACCGGCGATCATTTTTTCTTCCGTCGCGTATTCCCGAAGCGTTTCTTCGTATTTCATATTTCTGACCATGGGAGTCGCTACCCGGTATGAGGATGAGATACTTTGTTCATCCGGGATCGCATTGAAATAAACATCACATCCATCTCTCCTGGGTTCATTGATCAGAAATTCCACGCTTTCATCCAGCATGGCGTGTTCCAATGCCAGACTGTGGGGCTGCGGCACCCCATAAGCATTTGTCAGATGTGCCACCATGCACCTGAGCGTTGGAAAACGCCTGTAGTATTCCATAAATTCCACAAGGCCTTGGTAGCGTCCGCAGACGGCTTCCCCTTTATGTCCAATAAACCACCCATAAAAACTTTGTCCATCCTCACTGGGCCATTGCGTCTGGTGATGGCGCGTGTGGGCTGTAAAAAGGACTTTCCGCCTATCCAGGAGCTGGCACAGCGCATCTAATTCTCTTCTGTCTGCAAAATGTCCGCAGATTCCCGGATCCAGGCTCACAGAAAGTCCAAAGGCCCCCGCGTCTAGCGCTTCCTCTAAAAGCTCCTTTTCTTTTTCGATCTCTTCTTGCGTCGCGGCCCGCTCATAATCTTTTCCCAAAATGCTGCCCCTCAGAGGGTTGAGTCCCACCAAAGGTACATAGTTCGCCCCCAGAGGCAGGGTTTTTACATAATCCAACCACTCCCCAAAACTATTCCAGGAGATATCCAAATCCCCTAAATCCAGAGAATCGAAGTAAGGCCGGTAAAATTCTTCTTTCCATGCCGGGGCAAGCCCTATCCCACAGTTCCCCCCCGCAAATGTCGTGATCCCCTGCCCCAGGAGATTATACAGCTCAGGATAATAAGGTATGGATACGTCCGCATGGCTGTGTCCGTCTATAAAACCAGGTGTACAGACAAGCCCCTCCCCATTGATCACTTCTTTTGCCTCTTCCGTGATCTCTTCTGCTTCCACCCGCACGATCTTATCAGCTTTGATTCCGATACAGCCTCTGTAGCCTTCCTTTCCACTTCCGTCTACAATCCAGGCATCCTTAATCAGTATATCCAGCATATAGCCGCCTCGTTTTCCCTGTTTCTACTCCTCGTCTCTTATCTTCTCTGTTTCAAAAATCACTGCCGTCCCCCTCTGCCCTGCCTGTCCCACAAAATCTAGGGCAGGCAGGACTCCGGGTGTATAAAAAGAAGCTTTTACACTATTCTTTTTGTTTACTGCTGTTTTACAGGTTCAGCTGTCGCGTACTCTGACGGCCAGACCACATAGTATTCCTGGTTTTGCACCTGGGCACATGTTACCGGCAGATACTCAGCCGATGACTTGGAAGTATGATCCTCTTTAAACACATAACGTCCATTGATTGCCTGGTAATCCACATTGTAATATGCTTCTGCCAGCCCGTCTTTTGCGCTGGTTGTCCCTGCGGTTTCCAGAGCTTCTTTTACCATATACATAATATTGTAAGCGCTTAAGTGAATGGCTGTCAGCCCTGCTTTCGGGAACATCTTCAAAACTTTTTCACCAAACTCCGCACATTTTGTATCATGCTCAAAGTCAGCCATCTGAGGGAACCAGATCAGGCCCTCACATGCCGCCCCGGCCTGCTCCACAAAACCGGCTTTCATGGGATATACAAAACCGACGTCCGTCCAGTCCCTTCCAAGCTCATATACCTGCTTGCAATAAGCGACTCCTGAGTTCAAAGGTACGAAATAAGTCATGACAACATCCGGTTCCAGGGATTTGATCTTGTTGATCTGTGAGTAAAAGTCTGTGCT
The DNA here is from genome assembly GCA_948470255.1 of uncultured Lachnotalea sp. Lineage (GTDB taxonomy): Bacteria > Bacillota > Clostridia > Lachnospirales > Lachnospiraceae > Lientehia. The sequence goes on along the minus strand of CAOKOS010000009.1, from coordinate 24,812 downwards.
TCCCTGAGGTACCACTTCGATGGCAACTGTCTCTGAACCACCGCAAAATTCTTCCAGCGCTGCTTCACAGGCATCCACGCAACTTCTGCCGGCGTCTGTGTCTTCTACGATATAAGCAACTTTTTTATTCTCAAAATCAATGATGCCATCCTTGCTCAGGTCTGCGATCATCTCTCCGAAGTTGCTGCCGTAATCAGCGCTGTTGAAGCAAGGTTTAAAGAAGTTGAAATACCTGTCGGGATCTTCAGAAATCAGCTTACTGAAATTATCACTGGTACATTCCACTGTTGTAAACAGCGTATCGGGATACTGGTTACAAATATCCATGATGGCCAGCGCGCAGGAGCTTAAACACTCACTGTACAGAATAGATACCCCGTCCATGGTCAGAAGCTTTTCCGCCGCCGATACGGACTGGTCTGCCGCCCCCTGGTCATCCTCAAAGTATAGTTCCACTTCATAAGACTTGCCGTTCATTTTGATACCGCCGGCTTCATTGATCTCCGCCGCCGCCAATTCCAGCCCCTGCTGGACGCCGATTCCAGTTTCAGCGGAAGCGCCTGTCAGAGGAAGTACTGCCCCCATTTTAATGGTCCCGTCAAATCCAGCCGTATTTGACTGGCTTTCGCCCTGGGCTTTTGTCCCCTCCGCCTTCTCTGTCTCTTTTACATCCCCTTTCGTTTCTGCTGGCGCCTTTGTTTCCGAACCGCCGTCTTTACCGCAGCCCGCAAAACAAGAAACACACATGACTGCCGATAAAAGCAATGCGGCAACTTTCCTCATTTTCCTCATAATACCTTTCCTCCTTTATAGTGTTTTGTAATATTTAAGTGCACACGGCACTTTACTACCCCTGTTCCTTTGAACGGTTCTTGAACCGTTCCGCCCTACTGATGAAAATCTCTTTTACCGACCCCCATATGCCGGCCCGCAAGAAAATAATAGTGACAATAATGAGCAGCGCATAAAATATCATACGGTAATCTGCCAGGGCACGGAGGACTTCCAGCGCAATGGTGATCACAAAAGAGCCAAGTACCGGGCCTACAATCGTGCCAATCCCACCGATCAGGCTCATGGCCACATAAGACGTCATAAGGGAACTTCCCAAGGCAGATGTGGGCGTCAGGATACAAATATAATGAGCATAGAAAGCTCCCACCAAACCTGCCATAAACGCGCCGATCATATAAATGCGGATCTTTGTCCTGGAAATATTGATTCCAAGGCTTTCCGAAGCCTCCTGGGAATCTTTCATTGCCTGCATACTCATCCCCATGGGGGAATTTACAATTTTTACCACCACCGCCAAAATCAGCACGAACATGGCCACCGCCAGGTAATAATACGCAGTCCTGTTTCCATCGGCAAACAGTTTTGGAATGTTGGTAAGCCCCATCTCCCCGCGTGTCAATGTTGTGAAATTTGCTACGGCCAGGCGGATAATCTCACCCATACACATGGTGGCAATACAGATATAGGGAAGCAGTTTTAGTTTAAGGCTTGGGATCGCCACAACTGCCCCGATTGCCATAGCCGCTACGGCTCCCGCCCACATGCTGATCCACGGTGAAATCCCCAAGCGCATACTCAGCAGCGCCGATACATAAGCCCCTATTCCAAATAACGCCTGAAATCCAAAGCTGAATACTCCCGCATAGCCAGCTATCATATTCCACGCACTTGTAATGCAGGCATATATCATGCAAAGAATCAATACATGCAGATAATAAGCGTTTGTCAGCAAGAAGGGTAAAATCAGAAGCGCCAGGAAAAATACCAGAGAGCTGATACCGGCGATTCGGCTGCGCCTTTCCAGGATGTCTTTCATTAGTATCTTCACCTTTTATCCCTCCCTCTTTCTTCCAAACAAACCTTCCGGCCTCACATATAAAATAATAATCAAGAGCAGGTAGGCGGCCACATCGCGCCATGCAGAGCCAACGACACTGACTGTCAAGCTTTCCACAATCCCCATGACGATTCCGGCTATGATCGCTCCTTCCACGCTGCCAAGCCCGCCCAAAATACATACAACCAGCCCTTTTGTCTGAACCGTCGTACCCATCCAGGGATTTACAGAATAAACAGGGCACATCAAAACCCCTGCAATGGCAGCCAGCATGGCTGAAATCCCATAAGTGACAAGATAGACTCTTTTTGTGTTGATTCCCATCATAGTTGCAAACTCCCCGTCCTGGCTTGTCGCAATGATGGCACGTCCCAATTTTGTCTTTTTAATAATAAACATCAGCAGTAAAATCACCGCAAATGTCCCAAAAAGGATGATGATTCTCTGGCCGGAAATCGTAAACAGGTTTCCCGGTTTAAAAATTGCGTTCCAGAAATACGGTACGTTCTGATACAGTTCTCCCCATACCTGAAGCGCTATGTTCTGAAGCAGAATCTGAATTCCCAACGTTAAAATCCAGGGACTCATATCCCAGCCCGGCTTCCTCAGAAGCGGACGTATCGTTGCCATGTGCAGCAAAGCGGCGATCACCACCACACTCACGGCGGCAATGGGTATTGCAATCAGAAGCGGCATATTCCCCACTGTCAGGGAAACCCACAAAATGTAGGCCCCAAGCATATAGAACTCTCCATGGGCCAGATTCACCATTTTCAGAGTTCCCCATATGAGTGAAAGCCCTGCGCCGATCAGCGCATAACATGCGCCTGTCACAACGCCGCTCATAATCAGTTCCATCCAATATGAAAAGTTCATTCCTTCCTCACTTTCCCATAGTCCACTACGGCGTTTTCTTAGAGGCCAAGATATGCTTTCTGGATTTCAGGACTTTCAAGAAGCTCTTTACTGGCCCCCTCCAGAACAATATGGCCGTTTTCCAGCACGTATCCCCTGTCGCTGATTTCCAGCGCCGTCTGGGCATTTTGTTCTACCAGCAATATGGTGGAATGATTTTCATGTACGATCTGTGTCAGTATCTCAAAAATCTGATCCACGATCACCGGCGCAAGCCCCAGGGACGGCTCATCAAATATAATCATCCTTGGCCGTATCATCAGCCCCCTTGCAATGGCGCACATCTGCTGTTCCCCTCCCGAAAGCGTCCCGGCCAGCTGCTTGGAACGTTCTTTTAGCCTGGGGAATAATTCCATCACCCATTCCAGGTTATCGGAAAGCGTTTTTTTATCTTTCAGTGGATAGCCTCCCAGCCTGAGATTGTCGTAAACAGACATATCAGGGAAAAGCCTCCGCCCTTCCGGCACAAGAGAAATTCCGAGGTTAATCAGCTTATAGGGCGGAATTTTGTCAATTCGTTGTCCCTCATAGTAAATTTCTCCGGAACCAATGGGGAGGAGGTTACAGATTGATTTGATCACCGACGTCTTTCCCGCGCCGTTGGAACCTAAAATGGTCACGATTTCCCCCTCTTTGATCTCCAGCGACACATCAAATAAAATCTGAACGTCTCCATAAAAAGAGTTTATTGACCGGAGTTCTAACATCTCTTCGCCTCCCTCTGTCCGATTTTTCCCAGATATGCTTCGATAACCACAGGATCAGAAACCACCTGTTCCGGCGTCCCTTCTGCCAGAAGTTCTCCGAAATTAAGCACATAAATCCTGTTTGCCAGCTGCATAACCGCCTTCATCACATGTTCAATCATAAGTACCGTCACGCCTCTTTTGTTGACACGGCGGATTAACTCTACCATCCCTCCCACTTCCGAAGAATTTAAGCCCGCCACCACCTCATCCAGTAAAAGGAGTTTCGGATCTGTGGCGAGGGCGCGGCATATCTCCAGCCTTTTTCGTTCTGGGACATTGAGTGTGCCTGCTTTCGCATCCTTTTTATGGGACATTTCCATAAACTCAAGAATCTCTTCCGCTTTTACAAAACTTTTTTCTTTTAAAGCCCTGCTCATGGAATTGATTTTTTCATTTTTCCCAAACATGGCTCCAATGGCCACGTTTTCCAAAACCGTCAGGCTGCCGAAAGGTTTTGTGATCTGAAAGGTGCGGCCTATCCCCATGCGGCAGCGTCTGCCCGGCTGCATATGGGTGATATCTTCCCCATCATAGAAAACTTTTCCGTCCGTCGCATAATACGCGCCTGCAACTGTGTTGAAAAGAGTGGTCTTTCCCGCGCCGTTGGGGCCGATCAGCCCCACAATCTCTCCTTCTTCCACATGCATCGTCACCTGGTTAAGCGCCGTAAGCCCGCCAAAACGTTTTGTTACGCGTTCTGTCTGTAAAACTTTCCTGCCCATACATTTTCCCTTCTCCATAGTTTTATCCGGCCTTATCTTATAGATCCGCCCGTTCTTCCAAATTTTCAAAAGGAATCAGTTCCGTTTCCCCTTCCCGGAAAATCGGGGTTTTCCTGTTTCCAACTCCACTGACTGCTCTTGCCCGTCCGGCTTCTTCCAGCAGATTTTCCGACATATATAGTTTGTCCATCTGTAGCGTATTTTTAATCCTGATGATTTTTATATCTTCCGGCTTTTTATTTCCCAATGCACGGATGGCATACTCTACTGCCTGTCGGTCATGTTCCGCGATCAGAGGAATCCTTCCCTGCTCAATGCAGCGGCAGGTGACAATATTTTCATTGGTTGCCGGAAGGTCGATTTTATCAAAAAGTTTCCGTGTGATAAAATCTGCAATCCCCACGCCGCAGGCATTTCCATGGGAGGCTTTCGTCAGGTCGGTTGTGACAATATAACGGATTCTGGGACTTTCTGGTTCTTTCGCCCCGCTTTTCATCCTGCCTACAATCTTTGTCTCCATCCCTGCCCCGCTGATTTCTTTTCCGATTTCGTCCACGATCAGGATGTCAAAGTCTTCCACCGGGAATCTCGGCATGATTTCTTTATATTTCTTCAGCATTGCGGTTTCCGCCTCTTCAAAGTCCTCCGGCAGGACTGCCTGTAAGATCATCGTCTCATGGTAGGCATTTTCAACTATCCCAATCCCCCCGATGACATTGCCATGGCGTAATATTTGATTTGCTGTCCCCACAATCAACTCCCGCAGCCTGGAGATATCGTAGCCGTGGATTTCAAGGGCCTGCTTATGCTTCCCAAGGCCGATGACGCACATTTTTAAAAGCCCGCTTTCTGTCTCTCCCACAAAATCCCCGTGGATTTTCACGCGGTTGATCACTATTGTCCCATCTGCCTCATAAGCATTTTTATCTATGTATACATGGTTATCCATGTCTCCCTGCGGCAGTTCCACCACCTCCATAGACGAACGGATCTCTGCCCCCACAGAGGCTTCCGTAATCCCAAGCCCCCTCAATATAGCGGTCTGCTCTGATGCAATCCCGTTCCCATGGCTTCCCATGGCCGGTACAATAAATGGATTTGCCCCCCTTTCTTTTACCCAGTCCGCCGTGGTTTTCACGATCAGAGGAAGGTTTGCAATCCCTCTGCTTCCGACAGCAATGGCGATCTTTTCCCCTTTACAAATTTGGATACCGGACTGAATCAACTGCTGTTTTAACTCTTTTTCAACATTTTCGATTTTATCCCGGCAAAAAGTCTGCCGGATCCGGACTAGTTCCGGTATCTGGATCATGATACCCCTCCCTTTTTTTATGTCACATCTGATGTTTTCAACGATATCATGATTAAACATTTTTGTCAATATTTTTTTATTTTATATTTTATAATCTATATTTTTATAACTTATTCGTTGGCTTTGTTTCTGAAATTCTCATTATTTGCATTTTATATTTATCATAATAGTTATTTATTGGTTTTATCAAAATCATCTGGGGACATCTGTCAAAAAAATATTAAAATCATCTTGCTATTTTTTTTGAAATGCCTATAATAGAATTGTATTTTAACGAAAACGATAAAATATCACATAAATATATTAGCCAAAAGGAGAGTTAATAACATCATGAACAATTTGAATTCCTTTTTCGACAAGACCTTCCTTTTCCGAAAATGTCTACTGAACCTTGTCCTGAAAAACGGCCTCATCTCCCGCACAGCCATCGGAAACATCACCGGAATCCGCCCTTCCACCATATCAGACCTTTCCCGGGAATTGATTGCCGAAGGAATTTTAAAAGAAGCTGGCGATGCCGCGGATGTTTCACAGGGGAGCGCCGCCAGGCGCGACCTCATGTTAAACCCTGACTTTTGCCGCCTGGTCGGTATTGATGTCCAGGTCCATCAGGTTGTTTCCATACTCACTGACTTTCGCGGCAACATCCTGAATTCGTTTTCTTCGCCCATACGTCCTGAATTCCGTCAGACAGATATCTGCCGCCTGATTTACGACTGTGTCGACCGGCAGGTGGAAGCCGCCTCAGGATTTAAAATTCTAGGCATCGGCCTTTCCACCATCGGCATCCTGGACAGGCGCGGCGATACCATCCTGATGACCTTCGCCCGTTCCAACTGGAGCCACGTAAAACTAAAAGAAATGATTTCTTCCAGGCACCCAGGTATACCTGTTTTTATTGAGGACGAGGTTGTCTGCAAGCTTTATGCCGAAAAATGGCTTGCTAAAAACCGCGATAATTCCAACGCCATCTTCATCGACAGCGGGGATATCGTCAGCTGCAGTATGTATTATGACGGAAAAATCCTTCGCAATACACAGGGCATTTCGGGAGAAATTGGACATTTCTTCATTGAAGACAACGATGAAATCTGTTCCTGCGGAAATGTGGGTTGCCTTTTCCTTTCCTCCTCTTCCAATATGCTTGTCCGCAAAGTTAAAAAAATCCTGGAAGGCGGCACCATCTCCGTTTTAAACGACATGACCGGCTATGACCTGTCGCAGCTTACTATTTCCATGATTTTAGAAGCTTCGGCCCTGGGGGACAGAGTCGCCAACAATATTCTGACAACTGCCGCCCTCCATATGGGCCAGGCCATTTCCTATGTTGTGAACCTTTTAGGCCCCAGCCAAGTTATTCTCGGTGGAAACCTGGCCACAGATTCCGATTTTTTTGCCAATGCCCTGATCGAAGAAGCAAAAAAAAGAAGCCTCTGCTTTATTGCGGACTATATGTCCTTTCAAAAAGCAAGCTTCCCCGTTTTCGGTGGTGCATTAGGCTCTATCTGTATGGTTTTAGAGGATTATTTCTCATTTCCGTCATTTTCTTTTTAATAATCTTCTGCATTTCCAAATTTTACAACAATTATGTTATAAAAAGAGGGTTTCGCCCTCTTTTATTTTTTCATTTTCCATGCTATACTTTTTACCATATAAGGCTTGTGGACAGTGGGCTGGTTTTATATGATACAATCAAATCGCAGCATGGAAAGCCAAAAGCCGACGGCGCCCAAGTGATATGTCATAAAAATCTTCTGGAGGTACCTGCTTATGAACGCTTATGCAATTACCGGAGCATTACTTATTGACGGCAATGGAAAATCCCCTGTGCCAGACAGCGCTGTCCTCGTCCGGGACGGACAGATTGAAGCGGTGGGCAGGAAGGATTCTTTACCTGTGCCCGAAGGTTATTCTATCATTGACGGCCGCGGGAAAGCGCTGCTCCCCGGCCTTATCGACGCCCATGTCCACCTGTATATGGGAGATCACGACATTTGTATCCCCGGGGCCGGACTGCCCCTCGGCCTGGCAGACCACCCCTGTATGAGGATTTTAAAAAGTTTTGAATATGCCTCCCATACCATCCAGGCCGGTTTTACCACCGTCAGGGATGCCGGTGATTTGGCAGACAATACCATCCAGTTACGAAACGCCATCAACCAGGGCATCGTAAACGGGCCCAGAATCATTTGTTCCAACCAGCACCTGAGCATTACCGGCGGGCACCTGGCGCCTTATCCCGCATGGCTTGTAAGAACCGATCACGTCAACAATGCCTGCGACGGTCCTGAAGGCGTCCTGAAAGCCGTCCGCCATCAAATACGGATGGGCGCCGACTGGATTAAGTTTTTCGCAACAGGAGGAATCAGTGATACCCACGATACTCAGGAATTCAATGACGAAGAAATCGCCGTGATTGTCGGGGAAGCCCACTCCAAACATAAAAAGGTCTTTGCCCACTGTATGTACGAAGAAGGCACCCTGGCCGCCGTCCGGGGAGGAATTGATTCCGTGGAACACGGCGCAAGGCTGAATGAAGAAATCATTCAGGAAATGGCCAGCCGGGGGACCTGGCTTGTCCCCACATTGTGCGTACTGGATGCTTCCGCCAACCGCGGGGCTGCCTTTGGCATCCCGGATTGGTACTGCCAAAAAGCCGCCTGGTTCTATGAGTGTAATTTCAACAGCCTGAAGCTTGCCCATGAATCCGGTGTAAAAATCGGTTTCGGTTCGGATTCCGGCTTCAACGCTCAAAAACACGGAATGAACGGGCTGGAGTTCCTCCACTATATAAAAGCCGGCTTTACCCCCATGGAAGCCATCGTCTGTGCCACCAGGAAAAATGCGGAACTTTTGGATCTAGAAGACCAGATCGGCACCGTGGAACCGAAGAAATGCGCCGACCTGATTTTAGTGGACGGGAATCCCCTTGAGGACATCTCCCTCCTCTCCCACGCAGATACCGTCTCCATGGTTATGCGGGGTGGAAAGCTCTTTAAGCTGGAGGGAAAAGCTGTCGCCTGTTGATTTTTCTTTGTTTGGCTAAATATAATGCAGACAGCACACTAGCCCAGCAAGGCTTCCAGTTTACATACGCTCTGATAATCCGTCCCCAACATGTCCGCGCCTGCAGACAGCCATTTTACAATTTCCGACACCTGATTGCAGGGAGATACGAAAATCTTCCTGCCAGGTGTTTTGAGCTTTGCAATCAGCGCCGTACTGCACAGACGGTTTCTTATTGATATCCAACTAAGATCTCTATCCCTGCATAAACTTTGAATTTCTGCTACATTGCTTCCTGTTTCTTCCATTTCAGTTTCCGTGGGGATTTCGTACATGATTTCCATCCCCATGTCTCTGACAGCCTCAAGTTCTTCCCTTTTCATCACCTTCAAAATCAGTCTCTGCTGTAAAATCCCTAAATTATCCAAGTCTCTTTTGATCATCATCTTTAGCTTTTGCATCTGTCCGTTTGTATGGTTTCTGATATCCAAAATAAATCGGCTGTCCTTCATTTTATCCACATAACCGACCAGCATTTCCCAATCCATCGTCCGGTAATGTCCATTATAATATTTTGCTTTTATAAACTGTTCATATTCAATCCCACAATGAAATCCCTTTCCCCTTTCCTTGTCCCATCCCAATTTTCGGAAAGTACCTTCTGTCCAGCCATTAGCACATACCAGTCTCCCATCTGAAGTCAGTTTCAGGTCAACTTCAAACAATCGAAACCCATTTTTATAGCTTTCCATAATGGTATCCGGGGAATTCATGCCTGCAAACTGATTGTTTTTCCCACCCAAGGCAGTCGCCACAAGAATATTTTCCCAATCCGTTTTTTCCTCATCTGTAACCTTCCCCCTTGCATCAGAACCGTATTTTTTCAGGAAACCACATAAAGGAGCCAAAATCTTATTTTTTTCTACAGGGTCACATATTTCACACCCTTCTTCCATTGCTTTCAACAAACTCCTGACCACAGCCTGGGGCCGCATATTCTCAGCCCTGATAAACCGTTCCGGATATCCAATCCCTTCTCCCCATTGTACCAGCTTCTCATTCCATACCAGTCCAATACTGGGACAGCCTGTAGAAAACGCAACAATGTTCGTATGTAACCGCGCCGCGATAATTCCTTTATAGCCTGAGATCAGCCGCGTCAATTCCGCTCCCTCTGCCGGGCGCTTTTGTATATATTTTTCCTTCTGCCCCACACCTGCATATTCCAATACTTCTAATCCAAATTCATAGTCAGTATATAAGCCGTTATTAAAAATTTCCCATTGAAATCCCAATTCCTCCAAATTTATGATGATCTCTTTCCAGAAATCCAGTTGAAACTGTTTTGTGATATTGCAAACCCCATAGTCAGAAAATAATCCGTGCCTGACTATGCCAAGCCCTATCTTTTCAGCATCCGGCTTCCGGAAGATCCCATAAACCTCCGCCGAAAAAGCGGCCGGATCTATTACCTTGCCGACCCATTCTTTTTTCTCTTCCAGATAGTACTTCTCAAAAGTCTGATAGTCATCGCGAACTGTAATGCCTTTGACATTTTTATGGTTAATCGCTTTTTTTAATCTCTGACATCTTGCATCGTTTTCGTCATATCCCTCAACCCCGGTACAATTAATAAATACCGGAATCTGTTTTTCCGCTGCCGCCTCTATAATATCCGGGACATATTTATAAAATTCCTCCCTTTTATATTTGATCAATCCACCCCCTGCAAAAATAACCGCATCCGCCCTCCTGATATATTCCATATCTTCCTGATACATATTATAATCATGTATCATATAATCTTTAATTCCCACATTCTGCAAGGCTTTTTCCACAAAACCCCTCGCACATTCCGCAATGATGGTATCCCCTAAATTACGGTTAATATACTCTGCCAGTACAATATTTAATTTTCGGTTCTTGTTTTCTTTTTCCACTGGACTTTTCTCCCCAAAGCTTTAAATTTCACCAATTCCACGCCTACATATGAAGCCCGGATATCCTTCCCAGCAGCTTCTCCGCATTTTTTTCCCAGTCGTATTCTGCCGCCAGCCTTTTAGCCGCCTCCTGAATCCAGGTATCTTCCATATGGGCAAGGGCCTTCCGTATATTTTTGACAGCCCCATCCACAGAAGCGCTTCTGTATAGGGCCGGCGAATCCGGAAGGCTGGCCATATCCGATGCCACCACCTGTTTCCCACAGGCCAGATACTGGAAATATTCTTTGGGGACCGTATCCGCATGTCTCCCGAAAAAAGGAAGCAGCGCCACGTCAAAAGACCGGATAATGGAAGGGAGTTCCTCATAGGAAGCCGGAAGGTAATGGAGGTTCTCAAACCCATCCATCCAGACCGGGATTTTATCAAAAATTTCTCCCGCAAATATAATATCATAATCTGAAAATACTTCACAAATACACTGTACCATTGCAAAATAAATCCTGTTGTCTATGACCCCGGCAAATCCTATCCGCCTTCTCCTGTCCCCGGATTCTTCCTTTTCCCAGCCTTTTGAAAACATAGAATAATCCACCCCGCCGTTTATTTTACAGATCTTTACATTCTCACATCCCGGCAAATCATGATAATAACTAATATCCTCAATTTCTATCGACGACCTTCCGGTAAGTTTACGCAGGTTTCGCGGTATCTCTTCTGTGATATACAAATATTCCTGCGACGGGTTTTTGCAGATTTCTTCCATCCGGTACTCTTCCCTGATTTCTTTTGTGGAATCAATGACCTTATATTTTCCCGGAATCCATTTCCCCAAAAGTTCCGCGGAAGACGGAAGCTCAAGTCCCGGTTCTTTTACCGGCCCCTCTTCCGCTTTCAGAGGTTTTCTGTAATTGATAATGGTTTTATAGCAACGGCCGGCCGATTCACCGTCATCGAAATCGAACCTGCTTTTCAGTACCATCTCCCGTTCCTTTTCAAACTTCTCCGGACAGCGGAAAGCTTCTTCCAGGGCATACATCATGTCCCGAAAACAGAACACTTTTTCTCCTGGCATAAACATATCCACGTTGTGAAACACGAACCCCCGCTCCGATATGTATTCCTCATAATCCGGAATCAGATACACTACCGGCCTGTCCAGGGGAAGGTAATCATAAACAATGGAAGAATAGTCGCTGACCATGACGTCAAACCCATTAAGCAGTTCACCATAACGGATGTCCTGTTCAAAAAGCAGCTTATCCGTCAGTTCAAAACAGTCCTCTCCCATGGAAAAATCCCTTCCCGAAAAGGCTGTCTGTTCGATGGGATGGAGCTTATAAATAAACGCCGCCTGATGTTTTTTCAGGAAACCCTCAAAAACTTTTCCGTCATAGTCCCCAAGGCGGAAAATATTTTCCGAAAAGATCGTCCCGGAATGGCTGCTGCTGTTGGCGCGAAAAGAGGGGGCGAAAAAAATATACTTTTTATAGCCCTTTATTCTTTCCCCGAATAATTGTTCCATTTTCTCACGCCCCCGCGCCTTTTTGATGATGTCCAGCCGTGGCTGCCCTGTTACATAGCACCTGCTGAGGTCAAAATGAAGCTGCGCGGAAAGTTTAAAACGGTCGTCTAAGCTGTGTACACACATCAGGTCGATCTGATCAAAAAACTCCATAAGGTTTTTGGCGTGTTTCGGATTGATATTGTGATTATAAAAATCATGGGCTTTGATGCCGCTTCCATGCCAGAGATTAACAAAAATCTGGTTTTCTTCCTTTGGCAATCTTTGAAACGTATAAGAATTCATAATCACATAATCCGCCTCTTTTAGAAGGTTGTTTCCTTCCACAGTATTATAGACGGCGCACCTTACGCCGCGTTCCCGCAGTTTATAATATCTCTCGTCCTTTTTTATGAGCCAGGCTGTCTCGTGATCCGTATGATTTTTTATATATTCATAAAGGGCATGGGGATTGCACGCAAAATCCGGCTGCGACATAAATACAAATAACATAAAGACTCCTTCCTTTAAAGCGGAACCTGGTAATAATCCATCATCCTCCGACAGGACTCTTCCAGCGATATCTGCGGGTTCCATCCCAACCCCCTCAATTTTTCTGAACTTGCACAGACTCGCGAAACCGCATGTCTTACCGCCGGGTCGGTTTTCCGCGTTCCCTCATTAAACTCCACCGAAATATCCCTGCTTTTTACCTGCCCTGCCATCATCCGCGCAAGACCCGATACGGAAATCTCTCCTGTTTCCGCACATATATTGTAGGCTTCCCCGACGTTTCCCCGATCCATCACAGAAAGCATCCCGGCAATGGCATCTGTTATATAAATAAAAGTCCTGACCGGCTTACCGTCCCCTTTCAAAATAATTTTATCCGTTTTCAAAATCTGGGATATGAAATCAATATGGAGCCTTCCGTCACCCAGCGCGATTCCGCCACCCATGATCTGTCCCGGCCTTACGATTTTGCAGACCACTCCTCTCTGGCCATAACAGACACACAAGTTTTCGGCAGCACGTTTTGCCTCTGCATATACGTTTCTCACATCAAGGCTGTCCAGTATTCCCGGCCTGTCCTCTGCAAAACGCTCCCCTTCCCCCTTTCCATAAATATCAACGCTGGAAAGGTACAGGAATTCCGCATGGTGATACTGTGCAAGTTTTAAAAGATTGCCGCATCCCATTACATTTGCCTCAAAAGTAGCGACCGGATTTTCATTGCTGGCTTTTACGCCGGCCGGGCTGGCCGCATCAATGATAAAATCCAGTTTTTTCTCAAATTCCACTTCTTCCAGGACGTCTCCGATGACCAGTGTAAAATCCTTTCTGTCCAAATATTCCCCGAATCTCTCCTTCGCTTTACTCTCATTTCTGCAAAGGGCGACGACATGGATGTTTTCCCGGTATAAAGTATTCCTCATCAAAAAACCGTGTACAAAATGCTGGGGCACATATCCGTTCGCCCCAGCAATTAAAATTGTCTTATTATGGAATTTCTCCCAGTTCACAAGTGTCTGCGCTATCACTTTCGCATCTTCTTTAAGAATCCGATTCACTTTGTACCTCCATATAGCATTTCCTGCCTGTCAAACAAGGGATGGAGAGCCTCCGCAATGGCAAGATCCTCCGGATATGTCACTTTAATACAGAACCTGTCTCCCATAACCATGCTGCACTCCACCCCCAGATTCAAGACAAGCTCACTGTCTTCGTTGACCTCCATCCGCTGTTCCTCCTGCCGGTAGGACTGGTGGGCTTGTTTCAAAATTCCATAACGATAAATCTGAGGACCCTGCTGCACAAAAAGTTTTTTCTTCTGAAGGGTTCTGTTTACCATCTTCCCATTGTTGCTGAATGTAATGGCATCCGTCGCCTTGATTACCGTAATGCTGGCATCATAGAGTTCTATCTGTTCATACAGTTTATCCATGGTCTTCTGGGACACAAAGGGGCACACGGCTGTCATGATGATAACGGTATCCCTTGCCTTTGCAGGCAGCGCCATAATCCCATTATACACCGACTCATACCGCTCTTTCCCGGCTTCCGCCAGAATCGTAAGTTTTGTTATCCCATAGGTTTTCGCCCACTCTTTGATTTTTCCATGGTATTTCGCAGGGGCCGAAACACAAATCACATCTACATTTTTATTTTCCTGCGCCGTCCTGAGGGAATACACCAACATCGGGTATCCCGTCATTTCAACAAACTGCTTCGGCACATCCCCCTGAAACCTGGCCCCTTTTCCCCCAGCCAGAATAATTGCGTAATTCATATCTCACCTTCGTCCATCACATATTGATATATTTTTTTTCCCACTGTCCCGTCCAGGTTTGCCAATTTTTCGGAAACCACTTCTATCCTGTGCTCTTTCCACTCTGCAATCTCTTCGTAGTTTTCAAGAAACAGGCTAAGCGCATTGACGTTCTGTTCTTTATAGTAGCTCCTTTTCCCCAGTGATGCGTAAAACTCTTCTTTTGTGATCTCTTTCTCCGATATTTCCTCCGGATAATGGTATGCTGTCACTAACATCGGTTTCCCCGTGGCCGAATAAATCGTCACAAGGGAACCTCCCGCCCCGAAATAGCAGTCCGACACGGCCATGGCCAAATGGGGTTCCGCAGTCTCATCCAGGATTCCCCACCTTTTCTCCTGAAATTTTCTTCTTAGCTCCTGATAACCGGAAAGTAAGTCCGGGAACATAGAATGTAACATTTCCATCGTCAGCGGATGTTCCCTCCAAAGCAGGATAAATTTTTCTTTATAAGTCTCGAAAATATGGAAAATGCGATATAGGTTTTCTATAAAATATGTCCCGTTGTTGAGAAGCAGGCTGACATTCGTATTAAAAAATACAATTTTCCTGTTTCCGGCCCTCCGCTTCCATTCCTCCGGTATCTGGACGCCGTTCTTTTTTTCCAAAAGTACCTTGTCTGTTTTCGGGGAACCAAGCGCAATAATTTTGTTTTCCAGACACTTGTTTTCTCCGTGATACAGTTTTGTACCCAAGGTTTTCACATACTGCTTTTTGATAGCTTCACTCTGGACAAACACAAGATCAGCAAAAGCCACCCCTGCTGTCACTATGTAATCTCCCGGAACAGACCATGGCACCACATAATAGGGAACATACACCAGCTTCTCCGTATACTTTTTCAAATTGTATGAAAAAAAGGATGGATGCACCGTTATCAGCTTATTGCCGTTGTCATAAGGATTATGGATAAATGTAATATCCGGCCTCCGTTCCTTAAAATCGTATTCTTTATAATCCATCACAGGAACATAATCCGGATATCTATCTCCTTCATAATGGGCTTCCCGCAGGCTGCCGTCAGGATTTTTGCTGTAATACGGAATCGGAATGACCAGTGCATCCACAGCCGGATCCTCCTTTGCCGCTTTCCATATGGTTTCCAGAGAATCCCACATACTGGCTTTATAAGGTAAAAAAACGACCTCTTTCCTGTCGTCCGGCAATTTCTTCCTTACCTCTTCTCCCAGCCATTCCAACTGTTTTCTTATTTTTTCCAGTATCTCTTTACATAAGATTTCATCGGAACTGTTTATACTGATCTGATATAAATTTTCACAGTAGTCTTCCAATGTTCTGACTAAAGGCGCATATTCCCCTCCAAACGTTTCCAGATATGTACCCATCACCAACGCCGCTTCCTGACAGGATCCCAGCGTATCTGCCGCCATCTGAGGGTTTGTTTTGATTCCCTTCTCAACCGCTTCATTGGTTTCAATAAGGGAATTCACTGTCTGCAAGATTTTTTTCTTCTTATATTCCCTCATCTTTCTTATACTTCCTCGATATCAGTTTATTTTTTAATAAGGCATATTGGTCACCGGTATACATACCGATGATGCGGATTTCGCCGCTTCGCTCCCTGATACGTCACACAAGTGTTCTCAGAGTCCTGGCATACCCAATACGCAGTTCCCGGTTTTTTCTCAAAGTCCTGCCTTCTAATGCCGTCCATGTTTTTATATCACAAGCCATCTTCTGGTCCTCTGCATATTTTTGCCAGGTAAAATCAAAGCCTGTTGCTTTTATTTATCCAGAATTCCGGCTTCCATGATCTATTCCCCGTTTTCTTACATTTTTTGCCGTATTCTCTTTTATTTCTATCCGGCTGCCACAATTCCCGCAATAAAAAAATCCCTCTTCCCTGCTTCCACAAAAGCCACATCTGCTGCACTCATTACTGATGTCTTTCCCAAATACTTCCACCAGTTCCACCGACTGCTCCCTGCATTTTAAGGCCAGCCTTTTTTTAATGTACCCTCTCTGCCATAAATTCACAGAATAGTTGATCTCCTTATTCCCTGTACGTTTTTGCAGCTTTGGATATTTAGGGATATAAACAATACCTGGTTGTTCCATTCTGAAAAACCGGTTCAGCTCCATATTAATATAACTGTGGAGCTGCCCTTCCAGGCGCCTTTTCTGATTTTTGTACTTTTTCCTTCCTGTTTCCGCTTCATTATTGGGGTGATATTCCATCATCTGTTTTCGCAGCCATTTTGCGAGTTTTATCTGATATTCTCCCAAGCTTTCTCCGTAAACATGCCCTTCGTCCGTTACAAACATGGTATCCATTCCCATTGCTATCCCAATATTTTTTGTATAATCCCCATGTTTCTTGACTCTCACATTGATCGGCGCTCTGATTTCAACTCTGTTTTCTCCCGGATAAAGTTTTATATGTATCTGTCTTGCATATTGATTCCCGTCCGTAAGCATTATAAAAATACGCTTCCGTCTTTCTTTTGTGGTAATATAAATCCCATGATCCCCATAGCGGAATGCTTTCTCTGTCAGAGAAAATCCATCTCCCGCAGCAGTGCGCGGTTTTACATGAAATTTCCGTACCTGTCTGCATAAATAATTGTTCAGTTTTTTTACACAGACACTTCCGGCAAGCAAATCATACTTCTTTTGCAGATCTTCCCGCAGGGCCAACGTTTTATGGTTTAGCGCTGCCTCAAAAGCATTTTCCACAGCCAACAGATACCGCAAATAATGTTTTTCATTCTCCGATAAGCCCTGATTCCTGTTTACTCTCTGCAAAACCGCAGATTTTGTCCGCGTCCACTGACCTTTTATATCTCTCAGGGCCTCGAACACTGCCATATAGAAATATACGGAGGGAAGCCCCATCTGCTCCCGAAGCCCGGAGGCTGTCATTTCATTTTGTACCGTATATCCCGGTTTTAATTTAGGCAGGCTCCTGATTCCCCCGTAACGCTGGTATACGTAGTTTTTAACCTGCCCATAATCTTTTGCAATCTCCAGCAGTTTCCCCATATCCACTTCAGCGACAGGGCCACGGCTGTGCTGGCAGACTGTTTTACATATGGTATCCGGCTGCATCACTTTTTCCTGCCCCATACTAAAAACGTGTACTTTTTTAGAATAATCTTTCCCGGATTGTTTTGTAGCAAAATCACCGGAATATACCCGCGATCTACAAAATCCCTTATTGAAAAGTACCTGTTTTTGTGATATGATATCGTCAAAACAGATACAGACAGTTATTCTAAAAAAGTACACGTTTTTAAAATCTTCAATATAAAATTCGATTGATCTTATCCTTATATCAGTATTTTCTTCCTCCTCCCTTTTTTCCCGCCTTATTATAAAAGGATGATACTGGCATACCACACAGCTTGGCGGCCTGGATTCCCGTAATTTTCTTATTTTTCCATCTGTCATAAGCTTCCTGGAAGTTTTCCGGAAGCGGTTTCTCCGGACGGCCGAAGCAGACGCCGCGCCTCTTTGCTGCAGCGATTCCTTCCCGCTGCCGTTCCCAAATATTTTTTCGCTCATTTTCTGCCACAAAAGATAAAACCTGCAGCACCACATCCCCAATAAAAACTCCGATTAAATCACCGTCTCTTCTGGTATCCAGGATCGGCATATCCAAAATGCAGATATCCACTTTTTTCTTTTTCGTCAAATACCGCCATTGCTCCAGAATATCCGTATAATTCCTCCCCAGCCTGTCTATGCTTTTTACATACAGCAAGTCTCCTTCCCGAAGCTTTTTCAGCAGCTTTTGATACATCGGCCGGTTAAAATCTTTTCCCGACTGCTTGTCCATAAAAATATCATTTTCCTGAATCCCCACATCCCTCATGGCCAGCAGCTGCCTGTCCTCTTTTTGTTCCCTGGTACTGACACGTACATATGCATAAGTCTTTTTCATAATCTCCTCCTTGATGTTTTTATTTCAAATGCAAATACACAGAAGAAGAAAAAACCTGATTTTGCGCTTCAAACCTGGCATTTCCGCCATACTTTCCCGCCACAGAGACAATAGAGGCCAAACCGACGCCTCCGCCCGCCTTTTGCGACACAAACGTACCGTCATGCTTTTGTTTCACCGATTGATAAGCATTGTCCATGGTAATCACCAGAATATCATACTGTATATGGCTTTTCATTCGAATAAAAGAAGTCCGGCCATCTAATATACTACATGCCGCAATGGCATTTTCCAGCAGATTTCCAACAATGATACATAAATCGCTGTCGGAAACCCGGCCGCTGTCAGATGGAATATCCAGATGGAACCATATACGGGAAATCCCTGATTTCTTTGCAAGGCTCCGGTAATACAGCGCGACGGCATTGACCGCTTCATTCCTGCAAAGAGGTTTTGTATCCTCCGTTGGGATATTTGCAGACAAGCTCTCCAGATAATCCGTAAGCTTTTCTGCCTGGTTTTTTTCGTGGTAATTCCGGATTACGGCAAGCTGATGTTTTAAGTCATGGCGCTGGATTTTAATGGACTCCGCCATTTCAGAAAGGATCGAATATCTTTTCTTTTGTACCTCCATCTGCCTTTCCATCAGAGATAATTCATAAGCAAGTTTCCGGTTCCTGGCCTGCATAAGAAAACTGTGACGCAGGAAATTTCCACACTGGATACACACCATCACCACAAAAAGCAAAACCCCCACCTGAAAGAAAAAGGTGATCTGCACACGGAAATGAAACAGGTAATAATTGGCCACTTCAAGAAGTGAAAACACAGCAAGTACAAGCGCCGCCAATAAAAAGCGGGTAGCAAATCTGTTTTTATACCAGACAGCCTCCAGAAAAACCGTCCCCGCAAAAACGCACAGCGCCAGCGGTATCAGCACATGGAACAAATACATGGTCTTTGACAAGGCGCAGACACCTGTAATCTGAAGGAGCAGCGCACAAAAGACAGCAAGCTCAACTACTGTATACATCCATCTCACCGGCCCAGGCCGGTGCAGATTCAAAATCGCCTCTCCCAGTTTCAGTAACGGGACAGAAAATGTAAACAAGCCCATAAAAGCCATTAAATACAAAATTGTCGGATTATCAATAAATATGCCCGTCAGATCACACTCACCCAAAACCCATATACCAGTGAGAAATGAAAACAATCCAAGCCACAGTACAGAAAGCCCTGCTTTTTCAAAGCGAAGCAACACAGTCGAAATCAGCGCCATTAGAATCCCCAGGGCAATCAAAACAATGGAAAAAAACAAGGAGAATCCCATATCAGAAAAAAGTTTCTGGAGAATCTGATCCGAAGTCCCAAGAAGCACAGGCTGGATAGGCAGCTGATTTCTGTGGGAAGGAAACAAAAATTCCAGACGCAGAGTAATCGGGCGGCTTGTCTGTAAAACGGGAACCAGCTTGACCATGGTAGGCGGATCCGGCAGAAAAGAAGGCCAGTCCCCATCCTGCCCATAAGCAAAAACCAATTCCCCATCCATATATACCCGCATCGGGGCGTACACGGTTTTCAGGTAAATACATTTTCCCGGGCCGGGCTGTATCCTAGTTGTCAACGCAACCGGCATACGGGGAGAAAACCCTTTCAAAGTGAAGGGAAGGGATACAGGCCGAATCTCACCTTCCGATTCCAGTGTCCACTCCGTAAGAACCTCCACGTCTATTTCCTCTTCTTTTGAAAAAGTACCGCCAGAAAAAAGTGCATATCCAAAAAGCAGGACAGTCAGAAGCACTATGACAACAGCTAAAAACTTACTCCATTTACTCATCTGCCTCCCCTCCCAATCTGCGCACTGCATCAAACATATAAGTCTCCCACACTGCTTTTGCCTTTTTTATGCTTTCCCGGCGTATGTATACATTATGGTTATTCACCATCCGAAAACTCATAAGTTCCGTATCTAAGGCCGTCACAAAACCAAGATTAGTAAGATAACTTTTATGGCAGCGCATAAAAGAAACGGAAGGAAAAGAATCTTCTATTTCATCCAGCCTTCCCTTTGTCCTAAGCTGCCTTCCATCCGACAGATAAAAAATCAGGTCGTGGGCCTGCTGTTCCACATACAAAATCTGCCCAAAAGGAACCGTCTCCCTCTTCGATTCCACAAAAATTGTGAGTCCCGGAGCGCTGCCACGTTTCAATAAAGCCAGCTGCAGCATATCCTGTACGGCTTTTGCTTTAACCGGCTTCTCTATATATTTCACCACATCCAGACGATAGCTTTCCAGCGCATAATCCGTACTGGTGGTGGTAAATGCCACAGGTACATCCGCGTCCCGTTCCCGAATCCTTTTTATCGTTTCCACACCGGATATCCCCTCCATGTAAATATCCATAAAAATCAGGTCATAGCTTCCCTGACGGTAATTTTCCAAAAGCTCCTCTCCTGTTGTGAACACCTTTGTCTCTGTCTCCATCCCACTGTCCCTGATCAAAGACAGAAGAGTAGTACACTCTTCCGAATTGTCTTCACATACAGCAATCCTCAGTTCGTCCATATATTCACCACTCCTTTTCCAAGACGCGCAAAGTATCCTCCCATACATTTTATATCCCAGCAGTTTTCCCGCTGCTACAAGCATATGCCATATGCATAAAAATGTCAATTTGTCAACAACTAATTTTGATATCCAATTATAATATTTCGTACTGGCAAAGCTTCGGGAAATCAGTAAAATGAAATCAGGAGAGATGAAAGGAGAAATTCAGATGAACACCAAAAAAAGACAAATTCTGGCGTGGTTTTTGTCAGCATTATTCCTGTTTACCACACCTGCGCCAATCCTCCGCGCGGCACAAACCACAGAAACAGATGCCTCTGGGGAAACTCAGGTTACTGAGGAATCAAAGGCCACCGCCAAAACCCAGACTTCCGAGGAGTCGAAAACCACCGTCACAATCCAGGCTCCTAAAGAGTCGCACACCCCCGAGGTCGCGGAATCGAAAGCTGTTGTCACAGTCCAGGCTCCTGAAGAGTCACATAGCCCTGGGGAAACCCAGGTTACCGCGGAATCAAAAACCACTGACGAAACTCAGCCTTCCACCGAAACAAACATTCCCGGCGAATCAGAAAATGCCGGAGAACCGCAAGCCTCGGCAGAAAATTTTCTTTCTCCCGCTCCCAGGCTGGAAGACAAAAGCACTGGACTAAAATTCCAGTTTCCCAACGAGCTTCCCAAAGTAGAAACCACATACAGCGCCGGAAGCGGTACAATGACCTGGGTTCCCGTACTGGATGGTCAGAATGTAACCGGCGGGACTCTGACCTTGAAAAATGCTGTGATCGATGCTGAGTCCTCCGGCATCTGGGTCTGTGTACCAGTGACGATCCGTCTGGAAGGCACAAATCAAATTACAGCCGCAAAATCAAACACAAACGGTTCTGGATTATATTTAACCGGGTCGGAACGTTCCACAGTCACAGGCTCTGGTTCCCTGAAAATCACATCCGCAGGAAGCGGTGTACTGTCTTCAAACGGTATTACTTTCGACGGAGCCGATTTGTCCATTGTCTATGCCTCACATGGCGCCGCCGGCTGTAAGGGTATATGGAGTTCTTACGGCAGTATCATCATTCAAAACAACAGCCGTGTGAAAATAACAGGCTCCAGTTCAAACGGAGCCGTCCAAATACAAAATTCTCATGACGTCATAGTGGAAGACAGTGAACTTTCTGTCATCAATAGTTCAGGAGAGGCGATCCAAACCACCAAAAACATACAGATTACCAACAGCCATGTATCCGTAGTGGGAAACACAGATTCCGGCAATGTTTCCGGTTCCCTGTCTTATCATCACTTAACAATAGATAACAGTTCCCTGTATGCAGAAAATACTACTTCCAGCAATGACGTGGAGCTTCCCCTGTCCCCTGGCAACACAGAACTCAAAAACGGTTCCACCCTGTATACAAAAAAGATGAAATACCTCTTATATCTTCAGGGTGACGGAATCTGGTATGGCAACTGTTCCTATGACCAGGACTCCGGCCAGGTCACATCTGTGGGAGCCGGCCATGCAGTGGGTAACGTCACCTGGGATAACGATATGGAAGGTAAGTCCCTGGTAATCGGACGTTATTACGATGCCTCTCTTACAGTCCCGGAAGGAGAAACTGCCAAAATTTCAACAAACCACTCCATCAATATCTATTCGGCAAGCGGACATTCCGGCATACTGGCCAATAAGGGAACCATCCAGATTCAAAATAAAGGTTCCATTGATATTACATCGGGAACTTTGGTCAACGACGGGACTATTCAGGTTGAAGACGGCGGTTCTCTCTATAATTTTTACAATAAAACGTCACAAGCAGGGGGAACCATTCAGAACTACGGAAACCTCCATGTAGCTTCCAATGGCCTTCTGCAGAACCAGAATCGCCTGGAAAATGACGGCTCCATTGTTTCTGCCGGAAATTTCTCCCACATTTGCCTGACAGGGTATAGCGCTGTCCTTCAAAATGCGGGAACCATCGACGGATTTGTCATCGAAATGTATGATGACACTTATATCAATAAAGCAAACGGAAATACTGTCATTAAAACGGGAGAGACGCTCACCCTGGGAGACGGCGTTTCCGGGGCCAGGGACAGAATTCTCCAGGTACCCACAGGCTCCACCCTCATAGTGGAGGAAGGTTCTGTGGTCGACGCAAGGACAAATGTAACCAGCGATACCTTAGCCCAGTACCTGGATGTGTCTGATACCCTGGTTTTAGACGGCATCCTGCTGCTCCCTGAAAACACTCCCGATAAAGCCATACGGCAGCTTGGACAGCATATCAAAGGAAGTGGGAAGATCCACGTGGGTGACGGAGCCGGAAGTTCCAGTTATTATATTGTCGACATTGAAGAAACCAAGGCTGACAATAGTGGAGCAGGCATTTATATGGAAGGCGACACTGTCTCCATATCTGCCGGAAACAAAGACAATTTCGTTTTTGAAAGCTGGGCAGTGTACCCTGATACCGTAGTCCTAAACAATGCCCAGGCAAAACAGACTTTTTTTACCATGCCTGGAAACAGCGTAAAGCTGACCGCCAAATGGAAAGGCCTTTATCCCGTGACAGTCAAGGACAGCAGCTCAGCCAAAAGCGGAGCAGGCATTTATATGTATGGCGATACGGTGACAATCGATGCCGGAATCAAAGAGGGTTACTTATTCCGCGAATGGGAAAGTTCAGAGAAAATTGCGCTTGCAGATCCGTCAAAGGCAATCACCACTTTTATCATGCCGGACTATCCGGTAACTGTGACAGCCATCTGGCAAAAGAAAACAGCGGCATCAGAAACTACCCCTCCTGAAACTCCAAGAACTCCGGGGACTGTCCAGAAACCTGTCCAGCCCGTCAAAAAGCCCGGGCAGAACACTACAGGTTCTGTTTCTGGTCCCAAAACAGGTGATACCACCCCCACGGAATGGTATTTCCTTTCTATGGTTCTATCATTCCTGTGCTGCACATTTATTTATCTTCAGGCAATCGGAAAGCTGAAAAAATACAGACGCCGCTGACAAAGCGGTTTCGACGGCCAAAACCAACATAACAAAAAGCCGGACTCTGCTGAAAATACCAGCAGTTCCGGCTTTTTTAATGGAAGCAATGGGGCTCGAACCCATGACCTCTCGCGTGTGAGGCGAACGCTCATCCCAGCTGAGCTATGCTTCCGTACTTCTCTATTTTAGCATTTTCCTCCAAATAGTCAAGAGCAAAAATAAAATTTTTTCACCTGACACAGGCAGCGAAACAGCGCCGCCCCCTTTAGTCCTCCAGCGGCTTGTCCAGTTCGGAGGTACAGTGAGGGCACCGCACGGCTTCTGCCGCAATCTCACTCAGGCAGTAAGGGCATTTCTTGGTGGCCGGCGCTTCCGGGGCTTTTTCTTCCTTTTTATGGGTTTTCTCAGCCAAAACATTCATGCCTTTGACCATGGCAAAAATAATCACCGCTAAAATCAGGAAATCCAGAACCACCGTAATAAACGCCCCATAGTTAAAGGTAGCCGCTCCCGCCTCCTGAGCCTCCGCCAAGGTTCCATAGCTACTCCCGTCCAGGGCAATAAACCAGTTATTAAAATCAATGCCGCCTGTTGCCAAAGTCACAAGGGGCATAATAACGTCGTTGGTCAGAGAAGTAATAATTTTCTGGAACGCCCCGCCAATGATCACAGCAACGGACAAATCCATGACATTTCCCCGCATAATAAATTCTTTAAATTCACCGACAATACCTTTTTTCTTTTTTTTCACAACAATTCCCTCTTTTCATATCATAACAAAGAATCCTGCTTGCAGGATTCTCCGCCTGCGGCGAATCGCTTCAGCGATATAATTCCTCTCCGCCGCAGTGCGATCCTCGCGGAGCGTTTTTACTTTATAGGACGCAATTTCCTATAAAGGAAAAAAGATTGCGCAAAGCGCAATCGCCGCGCGTGAGCGGGCCTGAAAGGCCAATTTCCTTTCCGCGAACTGCGCATCCCCCGGAGGTTTTTACTTTATAGGACGCAACTTCC